>JBFWRL010000002.1:0-120723 GCA_050248915.1 Candidatus Sericytochromatia bacterium | reverse complement strand
AAGGGCAGGGCACTCAAAAAGGCCGAATAGCCGCTGATTTTAACATCCAGCGAGGTCAGTACCTCTTGAAAGAGGCCCACTTCGTAGCCAATCCAGGTTGAGATAATCGCCAGACCGGCCACAGGTGCAGCGGTGGAATCGACAATATACGCCAGTTTTTCGCGGGAGATCTTGAGTTTATCGGTTACCGGGCGCATGGTACCGCCAATAATAAACGAATTGGCGTAATCGTCAAAGAAAATACAAATGCCCATGATTGAGGCGATCATCTGGGCTGAGCGGCGGTTGCCTGTGTATTTGCGGAAGACGTCCACAATCCCACGGGTGCCCCCGGAGGCGTTCATTACCCCCACCATGCCCACCAGCACGGCAGCAAAGATAATCACCTTGATATGAAAGGCATCGCTGACGGCGTGCCAGAGATAATTGCCAAAGGTCTCTGTCAGGGTGGTGATCGGATTTAAATTCTGAAAGATCAAGGCCCCAAAGAACAGGCCCGCAAACAGTGCCAAGACCAGCCGGTGCAACAAAAGCGCCAATACCACGGCCACCAAAGGGGGCAGCACACTCAGCCAGGTGGTCATGGTGCGGGTTTCGCTCAGCGCTTTGCCGCCGCTGGGGGTGGCCACCAGGGTCATTTGGCCGCGCCCCTCTTGCAGGCTTAAACGCAGGGGACGGGGTGGCCCTTGGGCTTTTTTGAGATTCTCGGCCTGTTTTTTTAACGCTTTTTGGGCCAGATCGCGCATTTCTGTCGCGGGCAAAACGCTGGCCGGATCGAGGGTGTAGGTCTGCTTGGGATGTTCTTTTTCGAGGTGTTTGAGCTGTTTCTCCAGCAGCAGTTTAAATTGCTGGGCGTTTAAATAGTCGTGATCGGGTTTGGCCTGCCAGAGAAAAAAAGACACCAGACAAAAAATTCCCAGGGTCAAAATGACCTTGAGCCGCTGATTCAACACCTTTTCTCACCCCCCTTTGAACTATTAACAATTGCAGTGAAGCCAAGTATACCTGATCCCAGAGGGGCTGAAAACGCCGGAAAAAAATCTCAGCTCGCTCTCATGGCTAAGGGATTCCCCCCAAGGCCCGCTCTGAGGTATACAGAATAGAGAGAAGATCCCCGGAGAACCCCTATGTCCAATCTGATGAAGGAATCCACTTTGCATTTTAAGCGGGTGGCCCATTGGCCCAGCCTGATCTACCGCTCCCAGACCTTTCAGATTCCCGGTTTGGATGGCGAGCGACCGGTCTCTCTCTATTTGCCCCCTGATTATTTTACCTCCGATAAGACCTATCCCCTGGCCTTTTTCTTTGATGGCCAAAATCTCTACGAAGACGAAGGCACCATGGCTGGGGGCTGGCATTTGCACCGCATACTCGATCAGCGTTCCCGCGCAGGCAAAGAAGTGCCGGTGGTGGTGGGCGTGTATCACGGGCCTGACCGCGATGCGGAGATGAGTCCTTGGGATCCCTATCCGGGCAAACGGGGCAAAGCTGAGCGCAAGCTCAACTGGATGTTGGAATGGCTGCTGCCGCGGCTGCACCGCAAATTACATCTGCGCCGAGCCAATGAACAGACCCTGGTGGGCGGGTCTTCACTGGGGGGGCTGCTGGCGCTTTATGCGCTCTTTCACTATCCCGAACAATTGGGCCGGGGGCTGATCATGTCCCCTGCGCTGTGGGTCAACCAATTTGCGATCTACAATGCCCTGATGTTAACCAAACCCCACGTAGAGGCCAAGGTGTATATCGACCACGGGGAAAAAGAAGGCTGTGAATGCCACGGCAATGTGAGCTTTCAGCAGACCAAATTATTGGCAGATTTGCTTGAAGTGCTCGAATTTAAACCCCAACACAACCTGCTCTGGAACCCCGACCCAGAAGGCCTGCACAACGAACAGAGTTGGCAGCGCCGTCTGCCCGTGGCTTTGGACTTTCTCTATGAGGGCCAGTTACCGGCATGAAAGCCCTCAAAACAAGTCAGGGCCTGCGGATTGTGGTCAAACTCGGCACCAGTGTTTTGACCTCGGGCCAAGACCGCCTCTGTCGGCCCCGCATGGTCGATTTATTGCGCCAGATCGCTCACCTGCGTGATCTGGGGCATGAGGTGGTCTTGGTCAGCTCAGGAGCTGTGCTGGCGGGCTGGGAGCAATTGGGTTTTCCGCCACGCAAACGTAGCTTGGCCGAGAAACAATTGCTGGCTGCCGTTGGCCAGAGCCAATTGATGCATCTCTATGCCCAAATGGCCGAAATCTATGGCATCACTGTGGCACAAACCCTCTTAACCCGTGACGATTTTCGCGATCGTCGGCGCTACCTCAATGCCCGCACGACCTTTGCCGGCTGCCTTGAAAAAGGCGTGTTGCCGATTGTCAACGAAAACGATGTGGTCGCCATCGAAGAGATCAAAGTCGGTGATAACGACAATTTGGCGGCCCAGGTGGCCTCGTTGGTCGAGGCTGATCTGCTGATCATTTGCACTGATTGTGAGGGGCTGTTTACCGCCGATCCCCGCCAGCATGCCGATGCCCAACTCATTCCTGTTGTGCTTCAGATTACCCCCGAAATCTGGGCCCTGGCGGGGGATGTCGGCAGTCACCGTGGCACCGGTGGCATGATTACCAAAATTCAGGCCGCAGATATTGCCACCCGCAGCGGTGTGGCTGTGCGGATTGTCTTTGGCGAAGCGGCAGATATCTTGATTCAGGCCGCAGCAGGCCAGGCTGTGGGCACGCTCTTTGAGCCCCACGAAGGCCGCTTGGATGCACGCAAACGCTGGATTTTGGCCGAGACGGCCACCACCAGTCGGATTGAAATTGATGCGGGGGCCGCCAAAGCCCTGGCACAATCCGGCAAAAGCCTCCTGGCGGCTGGTATTACCGCTGTCTCGGGCAGTTTTGCCAGTGGCCAGGCCGTGCGCATCTATGCTGCTGGTGGCCATGAATTGGCGCGGGGGTTGAGCCGCTACGACAGCCATGCCCTGAGCCAGATCAAAGGCTGTCATTCAGACCAGATCGAACCCCTCTTGGGTTATACCCATGGGGCTGAAGCGGTTCACCGCGACGATCTGGTGGTTTTAAACTAAAATTCGCCGTCGAGCAGGGCCTTGAAAAAGCCCAAACTCTCATTTTTCTTTTTGATCACCAGAATCGGCACCTTGAGGTCGAGTTTGATCAGCTTTTCGGTTAAGCTGCCCAAAAACATGGCGGCAATATTGGTGCGGCCTTTGGAGCCCATCACCAGCAATTGGCAGTCCAATTGCTGCAGCCAGTTGCGGATCAGGTCGGCCCGGTCTTTTTCGCCAATATCTGCCACGTGGGTTTCAATGGTGCTGTCGTTCAGAGGAATGCCCTGAATGAATTTTTGCATGTCTTGTTCGGCATAGGTTTTGAGATCCGCTGCAAACTCTTCATAACTCAGGCCCATCTTGGCGTAGCCGGTGGGGACATCAAAGAGATTGAGCACATGAATCACATCGCCTTGTACTACCGAGGAAAGTTGGGCGGCAGTTTCCAAGGCCTGGTGGGAGTGCTCAGAGAAGTCGCTGGGCACGAGAATGTTTTGAATATCCAGGCTGAAAGTTTCGGGCACAAAGAGCACCGAACACAGGGCCCGCCGGGCCAGTTTTTCTGAAACCAGATCAGCTTGGGCTTCGTCATCGCGTTTGCCCACCACCATCAGGTCGGCCATTTTGACCTTGCTGTGGCGCACGAGGGTATTTAATAAATCCCCTTCCAGGACATCAAATTCGGTTTGAATGCCTTCGGATAATGTTAAGTGCTGGCCGACCACGGTTTGCATTTGCGCCTGCAAATTTTCATCCATAGGCTGATTGAGTTCGGGGTGTTTTTCCAAATAGCTGGCGGGCAGATCGAGCTTTTGCTCGACATGAATAAAATAGACTTTTTCAATTGGCAGACTTTTACACAAAAACTGGGTATAAGTCAGCACTTTTTCATCGAGGGCGGTGAGGTCCAAGGCGACGGTCAGGCGTTTGATTGTCATGGCGGGCCACTTTCTATCCAGATACTGGTTTCATTGTACCGCTATGCGGGTGGCTGGGCAAAATGCAGGGCCAACCAGATGCAAGGCGGGGCAGTGCTGGTATAGCTCACACGGTGGCGGCTATGTGGGGGGATTAGCAAAGTATCGCCGCTTTTTAAGTGGGTCTCGGAGCCATCTTCGTAACTCAGACGGGCCTCTCCCTGCAAGAGCACCAGCCATTCGGCCTGCGCCTGATCGTACCATTCCCCAGCTGGGGTGACTTGGCCATGAGAGACAATGCGCTCCAACTTACCCGAGGGAAAGGTCTGCAGGGTTTCGAACAGCTCTTCTGCGGGCAGGGGGTCTGGCAGTTCAAAGAGATTTTTCACGGCTCTGAAACTTTATTTGGACTTTAGTTGTTTTTGACGCGTTTGACAAATTCAGGGTAAGCCTCTGAGCGGGGCAAGGCAATTAAATGGGCCGGGGCGGTCAAAATCTGAATGGTCATGCTGCCTTCGGGGGGCTCAGATTCGGAGTAATAGAATTTAAATTTTTCGCCCTCTTTGAGCACCTCCTCAATGGTCACGGCATAGCCACCGGTGCTGCGCTCGCCCATAAAGATCCCGGCCACCATTTCGGACTGAAAGTCCACTTCGGGCATTTGCTCCAAAGAGCCGTTGTGCTCTTTCCAGAGCTGGCGAAATTGTTCATAATCGCGGGCAATCACATAACGGGCTTCGGTGACGCGGCTATTGCTAACGCGGGAGAGAGTGCGCATGGAGATGGGATCCTTTGATTGAATTTTAACGGGTTCGGGCTCGCTGTTGAGAAACGTGATCGGCAAGGTAATCGCCGTTTTGGGCAATTTGATTAGGCAAGCCGGGGCCGTGAGCACGGTGGCGACAAATTGATCGGGTCTGGGTTTGGTTTCGCGATAGCGCACCAAGATCTGTTGGGCTTGAACCTCCACTGTTTCAACCGCCACGCTGTACCCAGCCGTGGGGCGCACACCCAAAAAAATCGCGGCCACCCGTTCTTTGGCGAAGTCAACGGCTGGGGCCTGGCCGATTTGGCCTGTTTGGCCGAGGTGCTCTTGCCAGAGTTTTTGCCAATCGGTGCTGTTTTCGACCACCTGGGTGCGAAATGTGCGAATCCGGCTCTGGGCGCGGCTGTCGAGCAAAGAAAATCCGCCTGGGATTTGACTGCTGGACAAAGGGGCTGTGGCCAAAAAACCGAAAAAGAGGGCAGAAAAAAGACTGAAAGCGATCAGCACCTTGCGCTTGGGGCTCATTTTTTCTCTCCTGGTGGGCTGGCCAATTGCTGCAAAAGCGAGAGGTAATTCTGGCCGGGTTGAATTTTGCCCATCACGGTGGCCGAATGGGCCCCGGTCACAGCCGGTAAATTATTGGGAATCCCCGTCAGGCAGGTATAACCCAAACAGGCAAAGGCAAAAGCCTCTTTGGCATCGGCAGAAATACCAAAATGCTCAAGCGGCAAGACGTGGGCGGGTTTGAGCAATTCGGCCAACATCTGGAGCAGGGTGCGGTTGTGAATACCGCCCCCACTGACGACAAATCGATGGGGAAATTCAGGCAAGAACTGCCGACAGGCGCGGGCAATGCTGTGGGCGGTCAGGGCCGTGGCGGTGGCCAATTGATCAGCGGCAGAGAGCTGCAAGGCCTGTCCCTGTTCGAGCAGCCATTCACAATAGCTCTCGCCAAAGATTTCGCGCCCGGTGGATTTGGGTGGGGGCTGTCCAAAGAAAGGGTGGCGCAGGGCCTTTTCTAGCAAACTGTCGCAAATAATACCTTGAGCCGCCCATTGGCCCCCTGCGTCATAGTTTTTTTCACCCCGACTGAGGTGGCGCACCAAAGTGTCGATCAAAACATTGCCGGGCCCGGTATCAAAGGCCATCATGCGGCCTTCGCTGTCGATCCAAGAGAGATTGCCCATGCCGCCAATATTTTGCAAACAGACTGGGTGCTCGGTATCGCTAAAGAGCAGGGCATCGACATAGGGCACCAAGGGGGCGCCTTGGCCCCCAATGGCCATGTCTGCAAGGCGGAAATCTGAAACCGTGGTCACGCCGGTCAGGGCAGCGATCACAGCAGCATCCCCCAATTGCAACGAAGAGGCGACCTCTCCCACGCCGGGAGGCAAATGAAAGAGGGTCTGGCCGTGAGAGCCAATCAAATCGACCTGATCCAGGTCAAAGCGCTGGCTGGCCAAAAAGGCCCGGCTGGAGGCCCCAAACCACTGACCAATTTGCACATTGAGTTCACAGAGTTCATCGACCCGGCTGCTTTCGGGCTGCATATTGCGCAGGAGTTTTTCGCGCAGGTCGGGGGCCATTGGCAGGGTCTCAAAGCCCAGAATTTCGTATTGCAGCCGATCTTCCCAGCTCAAGCGGCAGAGACAGAGATCCAGGCCATCGAGTGAGGTGCCCGACATCAGGCCCAACACGTTGAGGGGGGGTAAATACAATTGGTTTAAACTCATGCAATTATTGTAACCTGTCAGCATATGCTTGCGCCAACCCTCCAAAGTGGGTCTGTTACAATTAAAGGCATGACAGACACCCTCTCTTATTTACTCTCGCTGCTGCAGCATCACCGTTTGCTGATCTTAAAAGGTGGGCCTGGCACGGGCAAATCTTATTGGGCCCGCCGCTTGGGGCTCGAAGCGGCCGCCCGTCACAACCAGCAGCGTTCGTTTGCCGACCTGAGCCCGATTGAACAGGACTTCCTCTGCGACAGCCTCAATGGCCCTGTGCGCAGCTGCCATTTATATGCTGGCCTCGATTATGGCCTTTTTGTCGAAGGCTATCGCTCAGAAATGGTCCAGGGCCAAGCCACACAGGTCTTGCGCAGCGGGATCTTTAAACGCATGGCCCAAGAGGCGCGGGCCCATCCCGATTTGGGCTATTTCCTGATTCTCGAAGATTTTCAGAGTGTCGATCCACGGGCGCTCTTTGGCGAGGTCTGGGGGAGCTTGGTCACGGCCTCTGCCGATTCGGGGGTGGCCTTGGCCCTGAGCCAAGAGCGCTTTGTCATGCCCACCAATTTACATCTGATTGCCACAGTGGCAGAGGGGCGGGGGCCCTGGCAGCCCGAACCCGACCTTTTTCGGCGCTTTCTCTGCCTACAACTCACCCCCGATGAGGCCCTGCTGGCCGGGGTGGAAATTGCGGGTCTGTCGCTGCAAGCCTATCTGCATCAGCTCAATCTGGGCTTGCAAGACCTGGGGCAGCCACTTTTGGGCCCCGGTTTTTTCTTTGAACAGGGCCAGCCCGTGCAAACACCTGAGGCTCTGGCCCAGTTGATCTGGCTGCGTCTGCTGCCGCTTTTGCTCTCCCAGCTCAGTTTGGAGCAGGCCGAAAAGCTGCTCGGCGCAGAATTGGTGGCCCTGTGGCAAACCCCCAGCCCAGGGGCTTTGGCCTGGCCGGGGGTGGCTGCGGTGCTGGGGGCGGTCAAGCGCTGATTTAATCCGTTTTTGCAGGCGGATCTTCGTCTTCTTGGGCCGACATGGCCTCATGGGCGGTGCGCAAAGCATCAACGCTGATACTTTCAGCCCCTGCCATCACCAGCTCGGGTTCAGGGTTGCGTTTAAACATCCCGCCGATTTTGCCCAAGAGTCTGCGTCCGCCATTGAGCATGGATTCGGTGATCATGTACATGGCAGGCACCACCACCAGGGTCAGGGCCGTCGAAAAGGTCAGGCCTGAGATAATCCCAATCGCCATCGGGAACCAGAGTTGCGAAGATTCCCCGCCAATCGACAGGCTCAGGGTGCGGAAGTCAATCCCCACCCCCAGGGCGGTGGGCATCAAACCCAGCACGGTGGTGCCTGCCGTTAGCAATACGGGGCGCAGACGGGTTAAACCGGCGGTGATCACCGCTTCGTGGGCCGAGAGCCCTTCTTTGCGCAGCAATTGGATATAGTCGATCAGGATAATCCCATTATTCACAACCACCCCTGCCAAACTCACCACTGCCAGACCTGTTAGCACAATACTAAACGGGCTTTGGGTGATCACCAATCCGTAGAGCACGCCGCTGACAGAGAGCACAATCGTGCTCATAATAATCAAAGGCAGGAGCACAGAGTTGAACTGCATCACCATGATCAAGAAGATCATCAGCAGCACCATAAAAAAGGCCTTGACCAAAAATGTACCGGTTTCCTGGCGGTCTTCTTGTTCACCGCCAAAGCTGATCTCATAACCCGCTGGCAGGGTTTTCTTTTTCAGGATTTTTTCGACATCGGCAATCACATCACCGGAAACCCGGCCCTGCACATTGGCTTCGACTGTGACGGTGCGTTTGGAGTCTTTGCGGCGAATTGCACCAATCCCGCCCGTGGTGTCGATCGAAGCCACCATCGAGATCGGAATCTGGTCGCCGTCTTTATTGGCGATCTTGAGGCGGCCAATGTCTTCGATTGCTTGGCGCTGGTTTTCTTGCAGGCGCACGATGATATCGTATTCTTCGTCGAGTTCGCGGTAGTTGGAGGCATCGGTGCCATTGACCGCGGTGCGCACAGTGCCTGCAATGCTGGAGGTGTTGAGTTTGACCAATGAGGCTTTGGTGCGATCGACGGTGACCTGCACTTCGGGTTTGCCTGTGCTAAAATTGTCGCGCACGTCCACGGCTCCGGGGATTTTTTGCAGTACGGTGCGCACATCTTGGCGCAATTGGTCGAGGATTTCAAACTCGGCCCCAGCAATATTGATCGAGACCGGTGCGCCGGTGGGGGGACCGTCTTGTTGTTCACCCACTTCAAATTCAGCCCCAGTCAGGGTTTTGAGCTCATCGCGGATTTCATCCAGAATAGATTTGGCCGAGCGGGTGCGCTTTTGCAGGTCGATAAAGTCAATCGAGACACGGCCCAAATGGGAATAAGACCCTTCGCCGCCGCCGCTGGGGCCCTCCGACTGACTGGCACTGCCCACATTGGCAATCACAAAGTCGATATTTTTCTTGTGTTTGTTGACAATGGTTTCAATCTGTTCGACCAGACCGTTGGTAATTTCGACGCGGGTGCCTTCGGGGCATTTGACGCTCACAAAGGCATTAGACGGGTCGGATTGCGAGAAGAAGATCGCCCCTTTGCCCAATTTGCCATAGACCACAAAGGAGAGCACCAGCAGGGCCACAGAGATGCCTATGGTCAGGTACTTGTGTCTGACGGAGATTAACAAGACCTGTTTATATGCGCGCATAAATGGGTTGCGCAATTCACCTTTTTCGAGAAAATCCCCTTTGCGCACCTTCATAAAACGCGAGGCAAAGACCGGATTGATCACCGTCGCAATAAAGAGCGAGGCGGTCAGGGTGATGATCAAAACCATTGGCAGGTATTTCATAAAATCGCCCATGATGCCTGGCCAAAAGAGCAGGGGGAAAAAGGCGGCCAAGGTGGTCAGGGTCGATGTCAACATCGGGATACCCAGCTCTTCAGCGGCTTTTTTGGCTGCTTCTATGCGGTCCATGCCCTCTTGCATAAAGCGGTAAATGCTCTCGACGATCACGATTGCATTGTCGACCACCATGCCCAGCGAGACCACCAGGCTAAAGAGCACAATCATATTCATGGTCAGGCCCAGGGCCTCAACAGCAATAAAGGTCATCAACATCGACAGGGGAATTGCCAAGCTGACAAAGGTTGCGTTGGAGAGGCCCATGGCAAAGAAGAGCACCAGAATCACCAGCAGCAAGCCCGTGATGATATTGTTCTCTAAATCGCTGACAATATTGCGCACAAAGGTCGATTGATCGGAGGTCACCACCACTTCAATGCCTGCTGGCACGGTGGCCTGTTTTTTCTCGACAATCTTTTTGACCGCATCCGACAATTCGATGATATTTTCGCCCACCCGCTTTTGCACCGAGATTGAGACACTTTCGGTGCCATTTAAGCGGGCATAGGTCTCGCGGTCTTTGTAGCCATCCACGACACGGGCCACATCGCGCAGATACACGGGTTTGCCCTGGGGTGTTTTGACGACAATATTTTCAATTTGGGGCACAGAGGTGAATTCGCCCGGAATGCGCACCAGGTATTTGACATTGCCCAATTGGATTGAGCCACCGGGAATATTCACGTTTTCGCTTTGAATGGCGGTGATCACGTCATTGTAGGCCAGACCATAATAGTCCAGGCGATCGGCATCGACCTGGACTTTGATCTCGCGTTTGAGTCCCCCGACCACGTTCACGTCCAAGACACCTTTGACCTGTTCGATCTCGTCTTCGAGTTCGTCGGCAATTTGTTTGAGTTTGACCAGACCGGCCTCGCCGGAGACGTTCACAAACATAATCGGGAATTCAGAGATATTGATTTCGAGAATCATGGGCTCTTCGGCGTCTTTGGGCAGATCGGGTTTGGCCAGATCGACCTTGTCGCGCACCTTCTGAAAGGCCTGATCGAGGTCCACATTGGGTTCAAATTCAATTGTGGTCATCGAAGCGCCTTCGGCAGAGGTGGAGCTGATCGAGCGCACATTGCTCAATTCTTTGAGCTTTTTCTCCACAGGTACCGTGACGAGGGTTTCAATATCCTGTGAGGCCACGCCAATATACGGCACCGTCACAATCAGCATCGGAATCTTGACGTCTGGGGCTGCCTCTTTGGGCACGGACATGTACGAATTTAAGCCCAGCAGGACCGAAATAAAGATCAGAATAAAAACCGTGGTGGCGTTGCGAATCGCCCAATTGGTGATTTTCATCGCCCGGTTGTCACCCGCACCTTTTCGCCGCCAATTAAACTGCGCTGACCAAAAATAACCAAATTTTCACCGGCTTTGAGACCTTTGAGTACCTGGACCATGGCACCCGATTTGGGGCCCGTTTCGATCTCGCGGCGCTGGGCTTTGCCTTTTTCTTCGACAAAGACAATCCGGCCCTTTTCCTGTTCAATCACCGCATCAAGGGGGATCACCAGCGTGTTTTCGATCCGCTCTTTGACCAAGCTGACATGGGCAATCATGCCGGGCCGCAGGCGCAAGTCCGGATTGCTCAGACGCACCTTGACCGGAAAGGTCTTATTGGCAGAATCCGCTGCGGCCCCAATAAAGATCACGGGGCCCGTGAAGATCTGATCGGGGTAGGCGTCAAAACTGACATTGACCAGATTTCCCAATTTGACCTTGGCAATATCTCTTTCGGGCACACCGGCATTGACTTTCACTTGGCTGATTTGTACCAGATCGGCAATTGGCGCGCCGGGGTTGATATACTCACCCGCTTCGACATAGACCTTGTTGATAAAGCCGCTGATTGGGCTGGTGACCGCTGTCTTGGTCAGGCTTACCTGGGCCAAGCGCAAACTGGCTGAGGCGGCAGCACTTTGCAGGCGGTTGATCTCCGCCGTGGAATTGCGACTGACCTGCTGAATATCCAATTGCAAGCGGGAGTTTTGCAAGGCATTTTCGGCATTGTCGAAGGCCTGTTTGGAGACCACTTGCTCTTGCAGCAGCTTTTGCTGGCGCTGAAAGTTGACGGCACTGTTGCCATAATTGGTCTCAGCCAAGGCCACCTGTTTGTTTTGCGTGCGGCGCTGCCAGGCTTCTTGGGCTTTGCTGAGCTGGAAGTTGGCCTGGGCCTGATCGCGTTGGGCCGCCAAGACCTGACCGTTGATGCGGGCCACAACACTGCCCTGGCCCACGACATTGCCTTCGACGAGGCCCAGCCACTGGAGTTTGCCTGACAATTCGCTGCTGACGGTGGCTTTTTTCCAGGCCTCAACTTCGCCTGTCAGCATTAATTTTTCTTCAAACACAGCCGTTTTTACGGTCTGGGTACGGATATTGACCACCCGTTCGGAAACCTGGTCCGTTGCGGCCTGGGCTTCACCCGCGCTGGTGTCGGGTTTTTTGCAACTGCCTACGCTGATCAAAATACCCAAGAGCAGGCTCAAAAGAAGGGGCTTATTCATGTCTTAAAACCTCGGCAGAGATGTTTGACTCTCACTGACAAAGACCAGGGTGTTTGAGGAGACAAACGAGAGATAGCGCTGGTTGCTGGTGTCAATGGCGTCAAATTTAATGTAATAATTGCCCGCAATTCCTGGCTGTTTCCAGGTGATCTGGGGCTGTTGACTGCCCCCAATTGCGGTAAAGGGGCCCGTCGGAGACAGGCTATACGACCAAGCATAGATAAAATTGGCACTTGGCGGTGTAAATCGGGTCGACAGGGTGACCGCCCCCTGGGTGCCAATGGTGGCTGGGGTGGGAGAGGTCTGGAAGAAAGACGGCGTGTCTGTGACAAAGACCAGTGCCGTTGCCGAGACAAAGCTCATGCGGGTGGCCGTTGCTGTATCTGCGACATCCACTTTGACGTAAAAACTGCCGCTTTGGGGAGGGTACCAGGTGGTGCTCTGGCTGTGGGCGGCCAAACCCTGAACCGCTGTCCAGGGGCCGGTTGGGGCCGAGCTGTACGACCAGGTATAGCGCAGGTTGTCGCCTTTTAATGGGGTGTTGGCCACGAGTTTAACGCTTTCCCCCAGCGAGAGCGAGCGATTGGGTTCGAGCTGAATGGCATTGCTGCTCTCTGCCACCGAAACCAGGGCTGTGGCTGAGGTAAAGACCGATTTGGGCAAATTATTGCCACTGAGTTCGGCACGCAGATAATAATTGCCGCTCAGGCTGGGCGCCCAGTTGATCTCTGTGCCTTGGCCCGCAATTGAGGTAAAAGGGCCTTGGGGAGAGGTGGCATAGAACCACGCGGCTATGCGCTTATCAGCGGGGCGGGTCAATTTGACTTTGACAGCTTGGCCACGCACCAGGGTGGCGGGTTGGGGAGTGAGTTCAAACGAGGCGTCGGAATCCCGCACCGAAACGCCCACCTTGGAGCTGGTAAAGGTTCGCTCTTGCTGGGTTTGGGGATCAAACAGGCGCACACGCAGATAAAATTCTCCGGTTTGTTCGGGGCTCCAGTTGATACTTTGGGTATCGCCATTGATCGGGCTGAAAGGGCCTTGGGGCGTGCTGCCATAAAACCAGCGGTAATTTGTATTGGCAGCCACTTCGGTGGGGGGTACGGCACTCAATTTAACGGCTTCGCCGCGAATCAGCGAACCCGAAGGTGGGTCGGTGACAATGGCGTTGTCGGCTTCGGAGACCAGGACCAGGGCCTCAGAGGAGGTATAGGTGCCGGGCTCACCTTGGGCCGGGAAGGCCTGAATCCGCAGATAATAAGACCCTGCCTGTTTGGGCTCCCAATTGATCTGAGCCCCCTCTTCGGTAATCGGTTGAAAAGGGCCCACGGGGCTTTGACTGTACGACCAAAGATAGCGTTGGGCGGGGGCTGATTCGGGCAAGGCAGCTTTGAGCCCGATTACTTGGCCCAGGCGGATCGCACCTGAGGCAGGATCACTGCTGGCAATCCGGCGACTGTCGCCGACATTGACCAGGGCCACGGGGCTGGTATAAACCGTGGAGGCATTGTTGCGGGTATCCACGGTTTCGACGCGCAGATAATAATTGCCCGATTGGGGCGGTTCCCAGGTGATTTTGCTCCCAGAACCACTGATTGGCGTAAAGGGCCCTTGGGCATTGGTGGCACTCGACCAATTAAAGCGCAAAACGCTGAGATCTGCCTGGCTGTCGGCAGGATTCAGACGCAATTCGACCCGGCTGCCGGGCAAAATGCCTTGGCTGGGTGTCATTTGAATCGGCGGTGTACCCAAACGCAGCAAGGGGCCAGTATTGACCTGGATAAAATATGTTTTTTTGTTTTCATCGCTGAGAATCAGGCCCAATTTGCCATTGCTGTCAGGAACGCGTCCGGCAGGCAAAGGGATTGCCAATGAGCCATCTGCGTTGCGGGTCACTGGATAAGGTGTGCTGCTATTGTCGAGCAGGGCCGAGATGGATTGGGCTGTGCGCAGGCCTTCGGGCAAGACCGCAGGATCGGGCAAAGACAGGACTTGGCCGCTGGCGGTGTTTAAAAGGGTTGCGCGGACTTCGCTCTGTTGGCTGGCGTTAAATTGGGTATTTAAGCCCAGATGGGCATCACAGCCATTGAGCAAGAGCAGGCCTGTGCTCAGGGACAGAAAAAAACGGACCGGTGAGTTCATGAAGTGTCCTTTTGTCAGATTCATAGGTGCATCTAAATATTTTACTATATAAAATTTTTACCACAAAAACATTTTAGATTGTAACCATTTTTATGGGACTTATATATAATGAATACAGTAAAGGTCCTGTCTACACCCTAACCCATGTTCAGGTTTGCTGGGTGTGATACAGTCCCAGATTGTGTTAAAAATCTGGATTTTGAATTGAATTAATCTGTTATACGGAAGAAGCGGATGACTGAAAAAAAACAGAAGCTATCGGCATTGAGTGCCAAGGAGTTGGAAGAACAGGCCCTGGTTCAGGCCCTGGACGATCGCATGATTTGGTTTATGCATTTTATGAAAAAACAGATTTTGGCCGAAAGTATCGACGACGAAGCGATTACCCCGCCACAATTTGGTCTGTTGTACTGCCTCTGTCACAAAGAGCAGACAACCATGAGTTCTTTGAGCCAAGACATGCATCTGACCCACGGGGCGTCTACCGGCATGGTGGATCGCCTGATCAAACTCAAATTGGTCGAGCGGATGCGTTCTGAAGAAGATCGGCGTGTGGTCTATGTCTCGATTACCGATCGGGGCCGAGAATTGGTGGAACGCATGCGCGATCGCCGCCACAGCATTCTCAAAAATATCATCAACTCATTGACCGAAGAAGAGCGCAAGCTCTTTATCAAGGTCAATACCTTACTCAAGGAAAAATTGGACACCTATGTGGAATAAACTTGTATTTACCGCTCTGACATTTTTGCTGACCGGGCCTGTCTGGGCCCAACAGGCACCTACAGCCCCGCGCTCTGGGGCACCCACTCTGGCCCAGTCGGCTGAAACGCCCGCTGAATCGGTGATAAGCGTTTCTGGTGTGATTCAAGACGCCGTGACGGGCTTGCCCTTGGAAGGTGTGTATATCAAACAACAGGACTCCCTCAATGCCGTCTTTAGCAAGGCCGGCGGCGTCTTTGAAATGCGTTTGATGCGTGGTTTTTCCAGCAGCTTGATCTTTTCGCGCGAGGGCTATGAACCTGTGGCGCTGCCCTTTCAAAACAGCGCCGCCAAATTGCGGATTCAGTTGCAGCCACTGAGTACCTACCATTCCAATCTGGCGCCCGCCCACAGCAAACCCGACGCCACGCCCAATAACCGTGTCTTTGGTGACAACTTCACCCTCTTTTACCAGTTGAATTATTCGCTCTTGGCCGATCAAAATGTCTTTAGCAATGGCTTTGCCCTGAATGAAATGGGCCTCGACACCGATCTCATGCTCTTTTATCCGCTGGTGATGCGCGGGCATTTTTACCGGGGCCGTTTGCCTGTTGATATCGCCAATTTCCCCTTTCAGCCCGCCTTTTTTATCAATACCCTGCAGGCCAAAGTGGGCGCAGGTTGGGTCAAAGATTTAGAACCCGGTCTGCAACTCTATCTCGGCGGAGACATCCTCTTTCACAACCAGTCCCCCGACAACCGCAGCAGTCAGGATCAGGCCCCCGTGGCTTTTACAGGCAGTATTATGGACTATGAGCAAAATCGCCTCTCACTGGGGGGACGTGCCAGCTTGGCCTGGAAAATCAATGACCGCCTGAGTCTTTTTCCCGATCTCAGCCTCTACCCTGTGGGTTTGAACTTTGTCAAAAACAGCACAGGCAGTCCGATTCACTATTTGCTGGCCGGAGATCTGGGCATCAAAGGCCGCTTTGAAATTATCCCCGGTGTCTACGCCGTGGCCAATTATAATACCCAGCTCTGGTACGGTGTTGGGGCCAATTATCTGAACAACGTGCATTTCTTTAATCTCGGTGTGTCAGTTGATCCTTGGACCTTGGCGGCAAAACTGCAATGAGACATGTGCTGACCTTTCCCCTTTTGGCATTGACCCTTTTCTGTGGCGCTGCCCAGGCGGCGGAGACCCCGGCCAGTCCGGCTCCTTCGAGCCCTGCCCCTCAGGCCTCCTCGGCACCAGCTGTGGCGCCGGCCAATCCTGTGGCCCCCAGTTTTTTTCTGACCCTAACAGAGGCGATTGATGTGGCTTTGCGCAGCCATTATGATGTGCTCCTGGCCGAAGAAAAAATCAAAGATGCCCGTCTGCAAATCACCGAAACCAGCGCCCAGGGGATGCCTCAATTGAGTTTGACGGCCAGTTATGGCCGTCAAGACCCGATTCGCCTCGGTTCGGCCTCAGATACCAGTGGCGGGGCTGGCAGTGGCGGCTTGGGCAGCAACCCCCAATTGGCGGCTTTTTTGGGCCTGGCCAGCGTCAATACTTTTCAAAGCCGTTTGACCTTGAGCCAATTGCTCTTTGCAGGCTTTCGCATTGTCGATGGGGTGCGTCTGGCCCAGATCAATGTCGGTCTGATGGAAGAAAGCCTGCGTCTGGCCCGCCAGAATGTGGCCTATCAGGTGACCAATGCCTATTTTAATGCCCTGCGCTCCTGGGAAGTGGCCCAGATCGACAGAGAATCGCTGGAGCAGGCCCGTGAGCAAGTGCGCATGGCTGAGGCCCGTCTCAGAGCCGGAACCGGGGTCAAACTCGATATCCTGCAGGCCCAAAGTCAGGTCATTCAGATTCAACAGCGCTTGAGCCAGGACATGGGCAATTACGAAAAAGCCAAAATGTCCCTCAATTTGGCCATGGGGCGCGAAGCTGATTTTCCGCTCGAACTCAACCGCCAGGCCACGGTGATCGATCTCGACAAAGAAGAAACCGACAGCCTCAAAAATTCTCTCGATATGCGCTCTGAAGTGCGTCAATTGGCCATGCAAAAAGAGATGAGTGAACTCAATGCCACGATCCAAGGCCGCAGTATTTGGCCGACCATTTCGGCCCAGGTGGTTTACAGCCTGCAAGACAACCAGGTCACCGGTGGCAATACCAACAATGTGCAGAATATGAATTACAGCCTGAATATGAACTGGCCGATCTTTGATGGTTTGGCTGCCAATGCCAAAGCCCAACGGGCCCAGCAGAGTGCAACCCAGGCCCAGATCAATCTCGATCAGTTGCGTCAGCGGGTGATTGTCGAAGTCAAACAGGCTTATCTCGACATTCAAGAGTCCAAAGAGCGGATGTTAATGGCCCAGGCCGGTGTCCAAGTGGCCGAAGAAAATCTCCGTGTGGCGCGAGTCAGTTACCGCGAAGGCGTGGGCATAGGCATGGATGTACTCAATGCCCAATTGACTGTTTTGCAGGCCAAAAACTCACTGATCACGGCCCGCTTTGATTTAAATACCCGCTTGGCGCGTCTCTATCAAGCCCTGGGACTCGATATCCTCAACCGCCTGCGCTAGAACGTTTTTAGTTATAAAGTGGGTCGACACTGATGGTCGAGCGACTTACCGAGTCAGGTACTGGGGGATTTTCAAAAGGAGTTTCCCCTATTTCGCTGTTGGCGGCGGGTTGGGGCTGTCGATTGCGGTTGTTTTCATAATTCGACTGAACCGTACTGCGGCGGGGATAGCGGGTCTGCTGACTTCGCCGGTAGCTGGGAGCGGCTTGGGCGGGTGGAGCGGTTGTCGTGGTCTGAGTTGTGTTTGGGGCTACGGGTGGCGGCAGGGTCTGAATCTGGCGGACCAAATCCTGACCAATAATCACCGTAAATTCGGTGCCCAAGTCACCCACACTGGCGGCAATTTTTTCGCCAGGAAAACCCACAGCCTGTTGCAGTTGGGGCAGTATTTCCGTTTTTCCTGTCTGAGCAATGTATTTGGTTACCAGGCTGTCAGTTGGGGCCTTGCGAATGGCCCAGACATTAAAACCCGCTGTTCTCAGGCGTTTAACCACTTCTCGTCCCGCCTGATAATCGTCGGTGCCATTCCAGACCGAAATCCGGTAGCGTTGATTGTTATTGCCTTCCGGCAAAGGCTGAGACGCTAGGTCATAATTGGCCAAGGTGGAATCGGGAAACATGCCCGTGATCACCTCGCGGGCGGCTTCAGGGTTGACCAGCCAGTAACTGGCCTGGTAGGCACTGCCCGAAAAGGTGCCTGGTAACATCACCATTTTGATTTTGTCTTTGCTCGAACTCATTCCCAGGCGGGCGATTTGGCCCAAGACCTCATTGGGAATATCTGTCTCGATATTTTGGTTGAGGCGAGAGAGCAATTCGGGGATTTTGATCCAGGAGGTGGGCACCATCATCTGATCGATCACCGCTTTGATAAATTGTTGTTGCCGTTGCACACGGCCAATATCGCCCAACTCATCTTTGCGAAAGCGCACAAACTGGTGGGCTTGTTCGCCGCTCATGCGTTTCCAGCCCTTGTGAATATTGATTCCCAAATGTGCGGTTTCGTCGACATAATACATGTCTTTTTCGACGTAAATTTTGACCCCACCAATGATGTCGACCATATTGATCAGGCCATCGACTTTGAGCGCCATATGGTAATC
The DNA here is from genome assembly GCA_050248915.1 of Candidatus Sericytochromatia bacterium. Lineage (GTDB taxonomy): Bacteria > Cyanobacteriota > Sericytochromatia > UBA7694 > UBA7694. The sequence continues at coordinate 102,281 of JBFWRL010000002.1, read as the reverse complement.
TATCGGCACACCCGTCAGATCCGAAACCGTGCTCTTGACCAAATCGATTCCGCCATAGACCATGGCGGCGTTGATTTTATCGTAGTGGTGGCCCGTTAAAAGGGCGCGGGTATCACGTGGGATCGAGAGAATATTGACCTCGCCTTTATTGGGGTCTAGGCCCAGTAGCATAATGGTATCTGTGCGGCTGCGGGTACCCGCTTCTTCGTCGCTGACGCGTTTGCCGCGCACATAATTATAATCGCTGCCCAGCACAAGAATATTGATTTTGCGATCGAGTTGGCGAAAATTGGTTAAAATCGTCCAGGGATCCAGATTGGTGCCCTCTTTGGAAAAGACCCCTTCGTTTTTGCCCGAGGAGAACGAACTGCCCAGTCCCTCTATTTTTTTGGTGAGCTGGCTGACAATGTTGGCCTCATCCAAGCTGGAACCCGAGGCCGTTTGGCCAAACGTGGAAGCCAAAACCCCAATCACACTACCGACGGACAGCGAACCGCAGACAATGGCGGCAGCCAAAAGGGCGCGAAACCAGATATTCAGACGTTGGGTTTGGCGTGGGCGTAAAGAGGGGGGGAGGGCGTTTATATTTTTTTTCATTCAGTTGGCATTCTCGCCGTTTTCTCGGTTGATCTTCAGCAAAAGATCAGCGAATCATGAGATGTGGCCTGAATGCTCCTGTCTTGTCAGGTTTTGGGGAGTGGGTTTAGATGTCTCCCGATCACATTGATTCTATCACAAGCCTTCTTATTCAGGCAGGTAATAGCGCACATCTCTGTGGGTTCAGCGCAGCCAATTCAGCCAAATCTGTAAGGCGCGTTCGACCAGATAGTGCTGGTTGCGGGACTGCATTTCCGCAGGATAACGTGGGCTGAGTTCCGTTTGCTCGGCACGTTGAGCCGCTTGTAGGTTGACCTGCCAATGGCCTGCTGCCAGGGACTGCAAACCCAAGTGCAGGCCCTGGAGCGGAGGGGCGAAAGGGGCTGTCTCAGACCGATAAAGTGTGTTTACGCTGAGTGCGTTTCCCTGTTTGACTGAGCTTAAAAAAGGCTGTAACCGTTGAGCCAAGACACCCTGACTGGCCGCATCTGAAAATACGACAGGTTGGTCTGCAGGCAGGGCCTGCAGCAGCAATTCAGCCAGGTCTTGATCGTCTTTGAGCACCGTCCAGGGGGCCAAAGCCAAGTCGAGTTGTGTCAGCCAGGGCTCTCCCGACTGCTTGGCAGGCACCCAGAGTTTGACTTCGATATAGGGAAAATGGACGCGGTAACCGGTCTGAAAACCACTGCCCTGGACCACCTCCTCGACTTTTTCGCCGAGATCGGCTTCAGGCAGACCCATACATTGCCAGCGGTAGAGCGTGTGTTGGGCTTTGCCGGGCAAATGCGGTGATAATTCTGCTTCCAAATGGGCTTGCCAAATCGCCTGAATTTCACTGGGGGGACCAGGCAGAGCGACAACCAGATTCTCATGATGCTGATAAATAAAGGCATTGGCCGTTCCTGCTGGATTAGCCAAAACCCGACTGCCCCTGGGAAAATAACACTGTTGTTTTTGACTGGCAGAGAGTTGAAAGTTGAGCATTTGCGCTCGCTGTTCCAATTGCTCCCAGGATGTGGGATCAAATTCCAGAACTTGGCCGATCCAGTCTGCGATCACTTCACGGGTAAAATCGTCGGAGGTGGGCCCCAATCCGCCGGTGACCAGAATTAAATCTGCATAGAGAGCGGCCTGTTTCAGCGCGTGTAAAATGCTCGGGCGATCATCTGCGACGGTCAAGTGCCAACAGCTTTCTGCGCCCAATTCGGTCAATTGTTCGGAGAGCCAGGCTGCATTGCTATTGACGATTTGCCCTGTACTCAGTTCGGTCCCTATCGCCAAAACACAGACCCGTTTAATGTTCATGGGCTTGGGTTTCAGGGGCTGGACTCAGGTTGGTATTTAAATGAAAGAGTTTTTCCAATTTAAAACGCTGGATTTCGAGACTGGCCATGCGGATCAACGCCAATAATTCATCGAGTTCTACTGGCTGGAAGGACACAAAAACCCCCGAGACACGAATGCGAACAGGGAAATCGGGCGGGCTTTCCAAAGACAAAGAAAGATATTTCTGTTCCAGCAATGTATACCAGGAGTCCAATCCATTTAAAGAGAGCGGCAGCATGATATTTTTATAGCTGACACTGACTTTGCCACAGCAAGCACAATAATGAACACTGCCGTTGGGACTGCGGGCCATGAGACCTTGATTACTTTCCGGGGTTGAATCGCTCATCTTTCTCTCTTCCCTTCTGGCGCTTACACTTGGATTGATTCTTCTCAGTCTAGGAAAGAAATCAGTGAGATGTCAATTGATTTCGCGTAATTCCGTTTTATAAATACTATTATTAGTGTCAATTTTAATATTCTTTAGATGTGATAAATTAAAAAAAATGTTTTATCAAGTCATTTTGTTTTGATAAAATATTTTTATAATATTTTATTATAATAGATTTCTCTATTTCTCTCTAAGGTTTGGGCTTCAGGTCAGATCTGCTTTTAGCGGTTTATTTTTAGCAAAATAATCAATTAATAATTTTTTATTTTATATTCAAATTATATTAGAAGTCTATTTTTAGCTTGTAGAAACAAAATAATAAATATTTTTCGGTAGAAAAATATAAAATAATTTGTATTAATAATATTTTTTAAACGTAATTTTAAGAACGATCGGGACTTAATTGATTGACAATTGGAAGGAGGGTTGATTATGGTAGAGACAATCTGGAAAAATCCAGGTTGAAATCACCGTATTGGGTATTTAATTGCATGTTGGCAGCCCGCAGTATTCCTTATCAACCAGTCCTGATCAAAGAGGGCACTCACCCCATTCAACTTTTTGCGCCTGGCAGTCAGGTGCGCATTCAGGCCCTGAAGGGTGAGCGTGAATTGTGCAAACGCTTGGAGTCGATGGGCATTCAGTCAGGTAAAGTCATTACTGTGTTAAGGAATCAAACCCATTCTGTTTTGCTTAAAACGGGCAATACCCGAATTGCGTTTCGTTTGTGTAATGCCGTGATTCTCTACGGTGAGCAAGTCGCTTCAGGATACTGAAGCTGTGCCTTCGCGTCCGCTTTCCCCCTTTTTTACGGCTCCTTTGCCCGACCCGGCCTTAAAAGAATTGGTCATTGCTTTTGCGGGCAACCCCAATGTGGGCAAAACGGCTTTGATCAATGCCCTTTCGGGCAGTCGTCTCAAAGTTGGCAATTGGCCGGGAGTCACCGTCGAAAAAAAAGAAGCCAGCATGCGCTATGGCAATTATCAACTGCGCTTGATCGATTTACCTGGCACCTATAGCCTCAGCCCCTACACCCTCGAAGAACGCGTCTGTCGGGATTTTCTCCTGCTTGAAAAGCCCGATTTGGTGATCAACGTGGTTGATACCTCCAATTTGGAAAAGAGCCTGTATCTGACCTTTCAATTGCTTGAAATGGATGTGCCGATGGTCATGGCTCTGAATATGTGGGATGAATTTGTCGAAAAAGGGTATCGTCTCGATCAAACGGCTTTGTCTGAGGCTTTGGGGATTCCGATTGTGCCGACCGTGGGGCCCACGAAATGGGGCATTGATGCGCTTTTAACTCAGGCGATTGCTGTGATTGAGTCCCAAGCAAAAGGCAGGCCCCTGTTTTTTTCCGAGCCCATCGAAGCGGCAATTCAGCAGATGTCCGACAAAATTGCCCATGCACCCTATGTCAGTGAATCCGTCTCTCGGCGCTGGCTGGCGCTCAAACTTTTGGAAAAAGATCCCTATACCTTGAGCAAAATCAATGAGATTTATGGTGTCGATCTCAGCAATGCCTTTCCTGTTCTCTGGCAAGCCTTGCAAGGCTCTGTGGGTGATATTGAAAGGGCTTTGAGTCTGAGTCGCACACAAGCCGTCTCGGCCCTGGCCGAAAAGAGTGTGATTTTGCCCGAAAAACCAGTTCAAGATTTGACCGATCGCCTGGATCGGGTTTTGCTCAATGAATGGAGTGGTCTGCCCGTTTTTCTGGGCATTCTCTATCTGGTCTTTAAGTTGACTTTTGATATCAGCACGCCCCTGGTGGACTTTATCGATGGCTTTTTTAACGGTTTTTTGGCCAAATGGGTTGAATTGTTTTTGGCGGGTTTATCCATTCCCGCTTTTTTGATTTCGCTGCTCAAAGAAGGGGTGATTGGGGGAGCCGGTCTTGTTTTGAGTTTTGTGCCAATTCTGATTTTTCTCTATCTCTTTTTGGCCCTGCTCGAAGAGAGTGGCTACATGGCACGGGCAGCTTTTTTGATGGACCGCTTTATGTTTCGCTTTGGTTTACATGGCAAGGCCTTTGTGCCGCTTTTGGTGGGGTTTGGCTGCAACGTTCCTGCGGTCTATGCCAGTCGTGCCCTGGAAAATGAAACCGACCGCAAGATCACTGTGGCGGTTTTGTCGTTTATGTCTTGTGGGGCCAAACTGCCGATTTACGCTCTGTTTACTTCGGTTTTCTTTGTGCAGCAGCAGGCCCTGATCATTTTATTGCTCTATTTGATTGGTATTGCTGTGGCGATTTTTTGGGCCGTGGTCTTACGCAAAACGCGTTTTAAATCTGAAATTCCAGCATTTGTGATGGAGTTGCCTCCCTACCGTTTTCCCACGATTAAAATGCTCTGGGGTTCGATCTGGCTCAAAACCCAGGCCTTTATCAAACAGGCGGGCACCGTGATTGCCGTTGCGATGGTTTTGCTTTGGTCGCTTGTGAATTTGCCCTATGGTGCCCCCACCGATCAGACTGTGTTGGCCCGCTCTGCCCAGGCGATTGCACCACTCTTTTTGCCATTGGGTTTTGGGGAACGTTGGGAGCCTGTGGCCGCCATTCTGCCAGGGTTTATGGCCAAAGAAATGGTCGTGGGAACTTTGGGGGTGGTCTTGAGTGTTCAGCAGCCAGATACGGGAGCCGCCAAAACCACATTTAGCGAAGATCTCTTGGCTCAAGGACAGGCTTTTTTAAGTGCCGGCCAAACAGCCTTTGTCAACGTGAGCGGCAATCTCCTTCCCACGCCTTTTGTTATGGCCTCAGATAGCAAAGAATCACCGCTTTCTCTTGCCATTCGCGAGACTTTTACGCCGCTGTCGGCCTTTTCATATATGGTTTTTAACCTGCTTTTGCTCTCTTGTATTTCGGTGGTGGGTGCGGTCACCCACGAATTTGGCCGCTCGTACCTGGGATTTATTTTGTTTTTGACCTGTGGCACGGCCTATACGGCTGCCGCCTTGGCTTATCATCTCGGGCGTCTGTTGGGATTTGCTTAAGAGCTGGGCAGCAGGGCCCGCAAATACGCTTTTTCTAGTGGGAGTATCTGTGGGTGGGGCGCAGCTATCTTGTCCAGCAATGTTTTGAACAGATTTAAATCTTTGTGGCGCAGGCTTTCAACCATCATCAGGCGAACCGTACCGGGCTGAATTTTGTCTGGAGAGAGCTGGCTCAACTTTTTAAGTGCCAATCGGGATTGGGCAGCATTTTGGTTTCGATGGGCTTCTAGCAGTTGAAACTCGTCTACATTTGTCTTTAAATCCGGGTTTGTTTTGAGGTAGGCCAGGTATTTTTGTAAAATGGGCCATTGAAAGTTGAGGATGGGCAAAAATCGGGAAGTCAGAGCTGTAAAATGGCTGTGAATTTCTGCTTGATTGCGAATCTCTGGCGGAGCTGAGAGCAAAAAATCCAGCTTTTCGAGGATTTTTTTTAGTTCAGGCAGGGCTTTTAACTGACGAGCCTGCAATATCTGTTGGAAGTCGGCTTCAAAAATCAATTGGTAATATGCAGGCGTGTTGAGGAAAAATTGCTCGAGATCAATGATATTGCCTGTAAACATATGTAATTCGGCTTGATTTTCGACCACCGGAAAAAAATCTGAATTGGGATGATAACGGTCAATCAAGTGCGCCAAGCTGGATACTGTCAAAATTTGATTTGTGCGATCAAACGCCGCGGGTGTCAGTTTTAGACGCTTCAAATCTTCTGCCAAAACAGGCAACGGGCGCTGTTGATGAGCAAAAGGCAGGTGATGGGGTTGGGTGCTGGCCAAAATGACCAAATCACCGGTGGCGACCTTGCCGACTTCTTCGGTGGGCATGCCCAATAATGTCAGATAGGGAAATTGGGTTTTGAGAGCGCTTAAAATTGAGAGCAGCAGGCGGGAATCAAATTCATAAGAATGGATCCATTGCACAAGCAGCCCTTCGGGTTTGAGGTAGCGTTTGAGATCTTGATAAAACTCCTGGGTAAACAGATTTGATACCCCACTGACCCAGGGATTGGATGGCTCAGAAATGATCAGCTCATACTTTTCTGTTTGGGTTGAAAAAAAGTTGCGGGCGTCGTCAATGATCAGGTTTTGTTTGGGACTTTCATAGGCCCTGCGATTAAAAGGCAAAAACCCACGGGCCAGATTGACCACTTCTTGTTCAATTTCAATTTGATCCAGCTGTTTTAACCAGGGATCTCCCAGCAAAATATGTGATGTCATGCCACTGCCAAAGCCGATCATGGCAGCCCGATAATTGGGTTTCATCAAAGTCATGGGATATGCTGCAACACTGATCTGGGTAATTTCATCCGAAAATAAACCCCAATGAAAGACTTCATCAATGCTGGCATCGGGTTTCCCATTGGTTCTCAATGTTCGACGTGAACCAAAGTCCTGAAAAGAAATGGTGGCTGTTCGACCATGGCGGATTTTTGTTTGGGTTGTCTTTGCTTGTCTGCTATTTTGAGGTGTATTGCGAAAAACCCCTTTGGAAAGAGTAAAGGCATTGAGTTCGAGCAGAAATACCGGTATCAATAACGCCAAGCTGGTGGCCAAGGTGGAGAGTTGTCCTGTTAGACTCACACCTGCCGAGGCCAAAATGGCCAGGCCCAGAAAGATATCGAGCAGGGCACCACTGACAAGGTTCCATTTGAGTTGCAACCAGGGCATCAGTACCATCCCTGCTAAAATTGTGCCGGCGATGGCACCCAAGGTATTAAAAGCGTAGACATCGCCAATGGTGCGCTCAGGTTTGCCCGCTTGAATCATGATCCGGGTCAGCAAAGGCAGGGTCATGCCCGCAAAGAAGCTGGCAGGGAACATCAACAAAATAGCCTGACTGTATTTAAAACCTGCAAACCAATAATAGGCCGCCTCGGTATGATTTAAAACGCCGTGGGCGGCGCTCATCCAATCAAAAAGCAGATTGTAGCTACAAATGCTCAAACCTGCGCAGAGACCCATCGCAATCTGAATTCCACCCAGCACAAATAATGGATTCCAGGTTTTTTTCAAAATCCAGCCTGAGCAGAAACTGCCACAGGCCAAGCCAAAAATAAAGGCTGAGATCATCAAATCAAAAGAATGGGTCGATGAACCGAGAACCAAACTCAAGAGGCGTACCCAGCAGATCTCATAAATGAAAGAAGACAGGCCTGTTCCCAGTGAAACACCCAATAAAAGTTTGAATTGCAGATCCGAAAGTGGCAATTTATCTGCTTCTGGGGTGTCTTTGCGTGTTTTTGTTTGGGTGATGGGTGTCTCAGAATGGCGCATCATCAAAAAGAAGGTCAACCCAAGCATCAAATTGAGCGTGCTTGCCACTGTTAGGGCCCCTGGCGTGCCCAAATGGGGAATCAGCACAAAAGAAGCCAAAAGAATCCCCAAAGCGCCACCCAGTGAATTGGTGAAGTACAAACTGGGCAAAGAGCGTTGGCCGCCGTCTCCAAGCACAGACATCAAGCCCACAGCCAAACAGGGAAAGGTCATGCCCAGCAGGATGGCCCAAGGAGTGGTAATCAGCAATGCTGCCAGCAGTTTGAGCAGTGCAAGTCCGCCAGGCAGTGCTTTGAGAGCGGGGCCAAATTGATAAACCCCTGCATTGGCAGCTTTAAACAGCGGATGATAACACAGACCGCCGAGTCCGATGAAGACTTCTACCAAGGCATAGAGATACAGAGGGCTTTTGAGGGCCCGAACATATTTCCCGCCCAAAAAAGAACCGATTGCCATGCCGCCCATAAACAGGGTGAGGGTGACAATCTGACCATAAGCGGCATGCCCCAACAGGAGCTTTAAATACCTGGCCCAGACCGACTCATAGATCAGGGCTGCCACGCCTGAGAGGGCAAAAAGCAAGTAAATTGTGCTTAAAAAAAGTGACGAAACATTCACTGCCAGAGCGCATTCTGCCTGTTTGAATCAATTTTAATCATGGTATCATAAATCATATTAAAGCCTTGTAGGAATCCATGTTTGAAAATTTAACGATAACAGCGATTCTTTTGGTCTCGAGCAGCTATTTATTTTTGCGGATTAAAAGAATAGGTTCCCGAAAACCCGCTGCTGGTGCCGGTTGTAATTCTGGCTGTGGCAATTGTGGGCCCACTACACCGGCTTCTCGGGAAGTGCCTTTGCGAATGCACTCTTCTTGAGAGGCATGAAAACCTTTATTGCTCTTCCCGTTTGGGGTGACAAATACCTGCGCATTTTTCTCGATTGGGCTTTGCCTACCCTTGTGGCCCCTGGCAATCTGATCGCCGGCCCCTTTTCTCGAGATTCTGCGATTCTCTTTTATACAACCCAAGCGGGGCGTCGGGTCTTGGAGTCAGACTCTGTGGTGCAAAGACTGGGAGCCGACTGGCAATTGCAATGGAATATTTTTGAACCACCCACATCATTGCCCCACCGTTTTTACAAACACGATTTGCTCAGTGCCTGTTATTCAGATGCAGCCCTTTTGGCCCGTGCCCATCGAGCGGCTTGGATGCCGCTAACGGCAGATAATCTCTATTCTGCTGGGGCTTTTTCCCTTTTGGCGAAACAAACCCAGGACTCTGATATCGCTTTGATTGCCGGTTTGCGCTTGGATGTGTCTGCCACCCAATCAGCGCTTTTTCAGCAGCGAAAGGGGGCGGATTTGGCGCTCTCTTCAGCTGAACTCCTGCATTTGGTTCAGGCGTTCCCCCATCCCCATTTTTTGGCCAGTTTTATTGATGCCGAGCGCTTTACCGTTTGGTCTTCCCATGTTTATACCCGGCAAAATGCACATCAGTTCGTGGCCCATTGTTACCATTTGCATCCGGTCTTAATCCGCCAACCACAGCCTTTTGGGCCTGTTCCTCCCGGCTCCAGTCCTCATATGAACAACCTGGATGGGCATTATTTGCAGCAGTATTTTGAGGCGGGTGCGCGCTTTCAGATTATTGACCACTCGGATTTTTTGGGGGTAACCCTCAGTGAAGATGAAGATGTGCCGATGGATGCCAAGCCCATGAGCCCCGAGCAACGCCAATGGGCGATAGAAAAATTCGGACAGAATTACTGCCTGCCCGTGCACCGTTTTTTTTACAAAACACCGATCTATTTTCGCGGTTAAAGCCACCTGGACGCTTAAATTCGCTCAAAGGCCTGTGTTAGAATAGCAATATTGCGGGTGTGGCGGAACGGCAGACGCGCCAGACTTAGGATCTGGTGCCTTCGGGCGTGGAGGTTCAAGTCCTCTCACCCGCATTTTTCATTTTTTGCTTTTTCAAACCTGTTCCAGAGCTTGGGCCAGATCTGCAATTAAATCTGCCGGGTCTTCAATGCCCACCGAAATGCGAATCAAACCATCGGAAAGCCCCACGGCCTGGCGCTGCTGTGGCGGGATTGCGGCGTGGGTCATGGTGGCGGGATGCCCAATCAGCGATTCTACGCCACCGAGGCTTTCTGCCAGTGAGAAGAGTTGTGTTGAGCGGGCCACAGTTTTGCCCGCTTCCAGCCCTCCGACAACTTCAAACGAGATCATGCCCCCAAACCCGCTCATTTGTTTGCAGGCCAAGGCGTATTGGGGGTGGCTGGGCAGGCCCGGATAGTGGATTTGGGCTATCTTGGGATGTTTTTCCAGGTATTCAGCCAGCGCCAGAGCGTTTTCCTGGTGGGCCCGCATGCGCAATGCCAGGGTTTTGATTCCGCGCAGGGTCAGCCAACAGTCCATGGGGCCGGGCACAGAGCCCAGGCTGTTTTGCAAAAATTGGAGCTGTTGATAGAGATCTTGATTGTTGCTTAAAACTGCGCCACCAACCACATCGCTGTGGCCGCCCAGGTATTTGGTGGTGCTGTGAACGACGAGATCTGCGCCCAATGTAAGGGGTTGTTGAAAATAGGGGCTCATAAAGGTATTGTCGACGACCAGAATCAGGTTGTGTTTGTGGGCCAGGCTGGCAATGTGTGCAATATCATAGAGGCGCAAGAGGGGGTTTGTGGGGGTTTCGAGCCAAATCATGCGGGTTTGTGGGCGGATCGCAGCCTGAATGAGGGCGGTGTCACGGGCATCGACGAAGTCAAAGTCCAGGCCCAGCCGTTGAAAGACCTTGGTAAAGACGCGGTAGGTGCCACCATAGAGATCATTACAGGCAATCACATGGTCACCGGCATTGAGCAAAGAGATCACGCTGCTGGTCGCGGCCATGCCTGAGGCAAAAGCCAGGCCATATTTGCCTTCTTCGAGGCTGGCGAGACAAGATTCCAGGGCTGTGCGGGTGGGGTTGCCTGTGCGGGAATACTCATAGCCTTTGTGTTCGCCAATATCTGTTTGGGTATAGGTAGAGGTTTGATAAATCGGAACAATTGTCGCGCCTGTGGCTGTATCTGCGGCTTGTCCAACGTGAATGGCACGGGTTGCAAAATGCATAAATAGCTCTCCAATAATTGGGATTTGCATCTCATTGTATCAGGCGGACTTGAATCACTGACATTCAGCCCATAAATGATCCATAATGAAAAACAGATAGCCCTGCCAAATACGGAACAATCCCAGGCAGAACTGCGTCTCTCGAAAATAGACGAACAAAACAGGAAAGAAACCATGGCACAAAAATACAGCTCATCCGCACTCGCGAAATCAGGTGTGCTGCTGTTTTTTCTGGCCGCCTGTCAGCCAGTTAGCTCTGTTACTCCCCCCAGCACCCCCCCCACTTCTTCTGCCAGCCCCTCGCCAACGCCTTCGGCCTCTCAGACCCCCGCACCGAGTGCCACACCTGAGCCTTCTCCCACCCCCTCTCCCACGCCAACACCGCTGCCGAGTCCGACGGCCACCCCAAGTCCCGAACCAACACCGACTCCCTCACCGACAGCTTCGCCCGCTCAGGCCCTTTTGCCTGAAATCAAATTTGCCCGCTTAAAGACCATTTCAGGGCTGACCACCACGGGCACCGCCGAAAACGGTATTCGGGCTGAATTGGCCCCCATGCCTGAAAATATCAGTGCCATTGAAGCGGATGACGAAGGCAATATTTGGATCCTCGACCGTTCCAACGGCCGCTTGGTCTATGTTACTGCCGAAATTACCCGCCCCACCACCAATGCTAACAGTGTGCTTGATTACCGTCTGTTTTGGGTGCGCAAAACCGATCTGGATACCCCGTCTGGCATGGTTTTGGACCGCAAAAATGGCTTCTTTTATATCGTGGAGCAAAATTCACACCGGGTGATCAAAGTCAGTAAAAAAGATTTTTCTTCTACTGTCGTGGCTGGCAATGGCCGCCAAGGGTATACCGGAGATGGGATTGCGTTAGAACAGAGCCTCAATCAACCCACCGACGTCACATTGGACAATAAAGGCAATTTGTATATTACCGATACAGGCAATCATCTGATTCGCAAGGTCAGCCCCGAGGGCAAAATGACCACCATTGCGGGCCAGTATGTCAGAGACACCAAGGTCGTGGATACCAATAACGATGGCAAATTGAGTGATGAGGTTCCCTCGTTTGTGCCGATTGGTGAGACCAGCGGAGATGGGGATGTGGCGTTTAAATCCCGTGTGAATACACCCACTTATATCGCTGTGGATGCCTTTGGAGCCGTTTATTTTACCAGCAAGTCCAATACCATTCGCCGGGTTCAAAATGATCGCATGGATCGCTATGCAGGCTCTGGCCAAGAGGGGTATAACGGAGACAATTTTGCCTCACTGCTCGCAAATTTGTATCAGCCAACCGATCTCAATATTGGGCCCGATGGCCTGCTCTATTTTGTCGACTCGCGCAATAACCGTTTGCGCCGGATTCGGGCCAACGGCTTTATCGAAGATATTGCGGGCAATGGTCGGACCAGTGAGTATGTCACCTCACTGGTCGATTTAGAGGTAATGGAGATTCAGCCTGTGGCCTTTGGGTTTGATGCCAAAGGCAATATGTATCTTTATGACAAGGCCCATTTCCGCTTGCGGATGGGTGAAAAGCAAAGTTAAACAGGAACCATTGATTCATGAAATATTTGCAGTACCGTTTGTCGCAGGGACTTAAACTCACTTTTCTTTTGCTGATGCTTTTCTTTGTCGGCTGTGAAAATGCCAATTTGGATCCCGGTGGCGTAGAAAAAGGCAAAGGCAAAGTTGTGGACTTTACCATGGAGCCCAATACCCGTGTGGCATTGTATCTGGATTCTGAACTCAAGGCCGGTAAAAAGCCCAATCTGGAATACGGCTCGATGGATGCCCATTTTGTCACCCTTGATAACACCACTTTTATGGTGGATTGGAATGACCTTGCCGATTTTAAATCACTGAAAAAAGGGCAGGATATTCCCTACCGGGCTTCGGGATATATTGCCCGGCTCGAAAAAAATGGCAAGGTCTTTCAGGTGATTCGACTCAATGAAATCTAAATTTATAGGTCTCTTGCTTGTGGGAGGGCTCTTAAGTGCCTGCAGCCCTTCTGCTGAACAGCTTTATGAGCAGGCCAATGCCCATTTTGCCAAAGATCAGTTTGAAGAAGCTATTCCCCTCTATGAGCAATTGCAACTCAAAGATGCCAATAATACCAGTGCTTTGGCCAAATTGACGATGTCTTATTCGTTTATTCGGCTCTGGCAGAAGTGTACCGATGCTGGCGAACAGGCCTTTGAACGCAAAATTGATCTGATGGAACTCTATCTCAGGGTGGGGGACTGTTATGAAAACCAAAACCAGATCAAACAGGCCCTGAAAACCTATCAAGAGGGCATCAAGCGCTATCCCGATGTGATGGACCTCAAAGAAAAAGCCGCTCCTCTGCTCTTTGCCGAGGGCCAATATGTCCAGGCTGCGGATTATTATAAACTTTTGGCTGTGGCTTATCCAGAACGAGAAGACTTTTTGTTGAATATTGGCTATTCCCTCGACAAACAAAAAGCCTATGCTGAGGCAGAAAGTTATTTTAATAAGGTTTTGGCCATTAATTCACAAGAGTCCAATGCGCTTTATGGTTTGGCCAGTCTCTACGAACACCAAAACCAAATCCCCAAAGCCATCTCTTTTTACACACAGACGCTGAAATTAAATCCCAACCATTTGAGCGCTCTGTATAATCTGGCTCAACTCTATGAGCAGAACAATCAGAAATCGGAGGCCGTAAAAACCTGGAAAACCTATATCCAGGCGGCCAAAGGCAAGCCTAACCAGAAAGCCTTTCTGGCCAAGGCGGAGACCCAACTTAAGCAACTTCAAGGAGGTGCTTCCTGATCTACAGGATGACGATCCCGACAAAGTTAGGTATACTACAGTGTTTATAAGAAACGCTAAAAGCGCCGAAAATCAAAATACAAACCAAATCATAGTGAAAGACACGATTTGCAAGGAGAAAATGAGCATGAAAAAATTACTACTGACCGCAGCAAGCGTTAATCTCGCCCTGTTCCTGGTGGCTTGCGGCCCCGATCCCAATACGGCTAAGCCAAATCCTTCCGCCACTCCCGTTCCTTCTGCGACCCCCAGTCCTGCTGTGAGCGCGACCCCTGCTCCTGTTTCCACGCCTGTACCCGCAGGCACACCCGCACCGATCTCCACTCCCATGCCTGATCCCAATGCTGATGCCCAAGTAACTTCCGCATCTGCCATGTTGGATCGTTCCAATTTCCACTACAAGTTTAGCTTGACTGGTTCTGGACTGGGCTCACTGGATAATTATCAGTTCCTGCAGGTCAAAATGGGCCCTTCTACCATTCCTTTGGTTGTGGATGGCGCCAGCAAGGTGAATAATGTTCAGTTATTTAACTTGACTATTGCCGAAACCATGATTGGTTTTGAGTCTGTTCTTGACCAAGGTGCACCTACCAGTGGCGACGAAATCGAAGTCACTTTTGAACGTAAAAATGACCCCAGAGGCCGTCGCAGTTCTAAAGTTCGTTTGACCGTTACCGGTTAAATTTTTTATCCGGTGTTTCGGCACCTCTGTTTGACATTGAAGAAAGATCTCCATTTATGGAGATCTTTTTTGCATGTCTTGATTAACACTTGCTGAACACAAAGTGTTCATTTGCTGAATTAACACCCCCTTAACGGCAGATTGAGCTGTTAGGCTGAAAACATCTGATTGTGAAGGGGTTTACTTATGTTATCAACCGTGTGCAGTGCAGCAATTTCGGGCGTGATGGGCTATATTGTCGAGGTTGAGGTCGATCTGGCTTATGGTTTGCCGGGTATGACCTTGGTGGGCCTGCCTGATACGGCGGTTCAAGAGGCCCGAGAGCGGGTGCGCAGCGCTGTGCGGAATTCAGACTTTCAGTTCCCAGCTCAAAAGATCACCGTGAATATGGCGCCCGCCCACACACGCAAGACGGGCCCGGTTTTTGACCTGGCTGTGGCTGTAGGGGTTTTGCTCTCTTCAGAGCAAGTCGTCTGTGACACGATCGAACAATGGGTGATGATGGGGGAATTGTCGCTCAATGGCGCTTTGCGCCCTGTGTATGGTGTGTTGGCTTTTGCCCAGGCTGCGCTGCGTGCGGGCAAGACCCATTTATTGGTGCCGCGGGCCAATGCTGCTGAAGCGGCTTTGGTCGAGGGGTTAAATGTCTATGCCGCTGATTCGCTTCAAGAGGCCGTGAAGATATTGGCTCGGCCCTCTGGGTTTCTTCCCTGTCGGGCCGCATCGCTCTCTTCACTTGCATTTTTGCCCGCTTCAGGTGCGGCTTCAGGGCCTGACTTTGCCGATGTCAAAGGGCAGCTCTATGCCAAACGGGGGCTTGAAATTGCCGCAGCAGGTGGCCACAATCTCTTGATGATGGGGCCACCGGGTTCTGGAAAGACCCTCTTGGCCCGACGGCTGCCGGGTATTTTGCCACCGCTGACGCCTGCAGAAGCCCTGGAAACCACCACCCTTTACAGTATTTCTGGCCGGCTCTCCCAAGATGCCCCCCAGGGTCTAATTCAAACCCGGCCCTTCCGGGCTCCCCATCATGCCATTACCCTGGCTGCTCTTCTCGGTGGTCAGCGCTTTGCCCGTCCCGGTGAAATTTCTCTGGCCCACAATGGCGTACTCTTTCTCGATGAACTCTTGGAGTTTCGCCGTGAGGTCTTGGAGGTTTTGCGCCAGCCGCTGGAAGATCGCCAGGTGACCCTCTCACGGGCCCAAGGGGCCTGGGTCTACCCTGCGGACGTGATTCTGGTCGCAGCGATGAATCCCTGCCCCTGTGGCTATGCTGGCGACCTTCTACAGGCCTGTCAGTGTACCCCCGGTCAGCTTGAGCGCTATATCAACCGACTTTCAGGGCCGCTGCTCGACCGAATCGATTTACACCTGGAAGTGCCCCGCTTGCAAGCGGGTGAATTGTTGACTCCACCCCAGGCAGAGCCCTCGGCCAGGGTGCGTGAGCGGGTTTTGGCTGCGCGCCAGCGACAAACTGAGCGCTTTCAGGGCTCTGCGATTAAATGTAATGCCCAAATGCAGGCCTTGGAAATTCGCAAATACTGTGAATTGGATCTGCCTTCGCGGCAATTATTGCAACAGGCTGTGCAACAGATGCAACTCAGCGCGCGGGCCTACGATCGCATTCTCAAACTGGCGCGTACCATGGCAGATTTGGTGGGGTTGGAAAAAATAGAGCTGGCCCAGGTGGCGGAGGCCATTCAGTATCGCTGTTTGGACCGCCGCCAACGCCGGGTTGCCTGATTTTTAATTTGGAATCAATCCAAAAAAGCGACTTCAGACTCTGCAGAGCCTTTGACTGGGCGGTGGGCCAAAGCCAAACCATCACTTTGGGGATCGAGGGCCTGAGTCAAGAGGGCTTGGGTGGGAGCTGAAGTCAAGCCCGAACGAACAGCCACAAATTCCATGATCTGATCCACGCCGATGACCAAAATGCCGACCCCGTGCAAAATTTCGTCTTTGCGGTTTTGGGCATAGAGTTTGGCCTCTTCGGCCGCTCCGATCAGACCTTCGTAGGCTGCCTGCAGACCTGGCAGGAGCTCTTCCTGCCAGAGAGCCTGATCGGCTGCTGCGATCTGTTGTTTGTCGAGTTCAGCCAGTTTGCGACTGGCATTTTGAATCTGGCGATCGAGTCCGGCCAGATAGTCTTCGGCTGAGATGTCTTGCTTGTGAAAGGCGTCGATCAGCTCAACCAGGCTGAGACCTGCCATTATTGTTGCGGGGCGGCCGTTGCCACCATTTTATCGGCATTTTTAGACATAAACTCACCGACTTTTTTGGCGGCGTTTTGCGCTGCGCCACTGGCAAAGGCATACGCCACACCACCGACGAGCAGTCCTGGCAAACCAAAGGCCAGTCCAGCCAATGCGCCTGTGCTGGCGGCCGTCAGGGCGGCCATACCTTTTTTACCTTCAGAGGAGGCTTTGGCATAAGCGGCTGTTCCCAAACCAACGGCTCCACCGATGATTGCTCCGGGGATAGCGCCACCGGGCACAACAGCCCCAACCAAGGCGCCTGCTGCGGCACCCGCCAAAATGCTTTTGCCGGTTTTGCCAAAGAGGGCGTCTTTGAGATTGCCGAGGAATTTACCTGCTGCTTGGCCGGCTTTTTTAATTCCATTTTCAGCCTCAGGGCTGGCTTTGATCATGGCATTACCTGAAACTTGCATATCTCCCATAAAAGCCTCCGAAAGTGATTGTTTTAAAATGTCTGTATTACTTCCTCTGTCAGTGAAAAGCCCGCTGATCTTGTGTTTCTTTAAAGCGATTTAGACAAAAATTAATCTTGGTGCGCGCTTGCTGCCGCCTGAGAGCCTGTGACTGTTATAATAGCTCACATGGCAAAAACAAAAAATCCCCCCCCAACCATTAAAAAAGTCGGCTTTGTCAGCCTTGGTTGTCCCAAGGCCTTGGTGGACAGTGAGCGTATTCTCACCCAGCTGCGGGCCGAAGGCTATGAAGTGGCCCCCTCTTATGAAGAGGCCCATGCAGTGATCGTCAATACCTGTGGCTTTATCACCCCTGCGATCGAAGAATCTTTAGAGGCGATTGGCGAAGCCATGGACGCCACTGGCAAAGTGATTGTCACAGGCTGTCTCGGCGAGCGCCCCGAGACCATCCGTGAACGCTATCCGCGTGTGCATGCCATTACTGGCTCGATGGCTGATGATGCGGTTTTACATGCGATCCATGAGCTGATTCCCCCCGACCAAAATCCCCATACCGCGCTGGTTCCCGAAGCCGGTGTCAAGCTCACGCCGCGCCATTTTAGCTATCTCAAAATTGCCGAAGGCTGTAATCACACCTGCAGTTTTTGTATTATTCCCAAATTGCGGGGTAAACAGGTTTCCCGCGATAGCAAAGATCTGCTGGGGGAAGCCTGGCGGCTTTTGCGCAGCGGCACGCGTGAATTGCTGGTGATCGCCCAAGATACCAGTGCTTATGGCGTGGATTTGCGCCACCGCAGCAGCACCTTTTTGGGACAAGACATTCCCGCTCATTTGGTCGATCTCACCACCCAATTGGCAGAAACCGGCGCTTGGGTGCGTTTGCATTATGTCTATCCCTATCCCTTTGTTGAGAAATTGGTGGAATTGATGGCCCAGGGCAAAATTCTGCCTTACCTCGATGTGCCCTTTCAGCATGCCAGCCCAGCGGTGTTGCGCCGCATGCGCCGCCCGGGTGCAGCTCAACAACTCGAATATGTGCAGCGCTGGCGCGAAATTTGCCCCGAGATTGTGCTGCGTTCGACTTTTATTGTCGGTTTTCCCGGCGAAACTGAAGAAGACTTTCAAATGCTCTTGGACTTTCTCGAAGCGGCCCAATTGGACCGGGTGGGCTGTTTTACCTATTCAGAGGTGCCCGAAGCTGATGCCACGGGCTTTGGCGATTTGGTGCCCGAAGCGGTCAAAGAAGAGCGCTACGAACGCTTTATGGCTGTGCAGCAGACCATTTCGGCGCGCAAATTGGCGGCCCGTGTGGGCACCGAGATCGACGTTGTGATCGACGATTATAACGAAGAGGCGGGCCAGTTGATTGGCCGCAGTTGGGCCGATGCGCCTGAAATCGACGGCCAGGTTTTTTGTGTGCATGGCGATTTGGCTGAAACCCCTGAGGCCCGTGCTTTGCCGGCCGGTTCGATCAAAATTGGCGATCGGGTACGTGTGCGGATCGAAGATGCCGATGACTATGACCTCTACGGCGAGGTTGTTGGCCTCAATCCCTGGAATATTCAACTCAATGACCGACGCTGAGGCGATTGATGCCACACACGTAGACATGGTCTACGCCCGGCCCGAACTTTTGCCCGCTTTTTGTGCCACTTTGGATATTGTGGCCCGTGAACGGATGTATATTGAAATGACCGAAGCGCCAAGTCAGGAGCAATTGGCCTCCTTTCAGGCGCGCATGATAGCCCTAAATATGCCCGTTTATTATGCCTTGGTAGGTGAGCGGGTCTTGGGCTGGGCAGATATTTCTGCTGCGGGCAATCCCCGTCTGGCGCACCGCGGATTTTTGGGCATGGGCCTGCTGCCCGAAGCGCGTGGGCTGGGGCTGGGGCAAAAATTGCTCGAAGTGGCCCTGAGACATGCCCGTGAACAGACCGCGCTTGAAAAAGTCGAATTATTGGTTTTTACCAGCAATATTGCAGCGATCGGACTCTACCGCAAACTGGGTTTTGAAGAGATTGGCGTGATTCGCCATTTTCGCAAGCTCGATGGCGTCTATTTTGACTGTTTAGAGATGGAGCTGTTTTTACGCGAGCAGCCCACCCATTTAGGGGTGTTTTAGCTGTAAATCAAAGATGCCAGCCCCAATGGGCACCCGATCGTGGTGGGCAAAATGTTCCTCTTTGTCAAAGTGTCCATTCTGGTTGAGATCCAGCCAGATGCCATCGTCTCGCCACCGGCCGTTGTGGTTTTGGCTTTCAAAGGCCAGGGCTTTGACTGTGAGACCATTCAAACTGAGTTCTCCGGTGTAAAAACAGCGGGTATAGAAGCGGTAGCCATTCATATAGCCGTTAAAAAAATACCAAATCTGATACGGGCTTTTTCGGCGTTGGCCATCACCAGCGATCAGATCAACTTCCACAGCCACAGAGCCTGAACCCTCTCCCCCCGGATCACCGTCATCGCTCAGGTCTTCGTTATTGTTGCGGTCGAGGTAGAACTTGTGGTCTTGGATCAAAAAGCTATAAATGGGGTCTTCGCTATTGCCCAGGCGAAAATGGCCATAGAGTTTGGGCCCAGGTACAGACGGTGGCTCTTTGAGGCCTTTTTCTGCAGGTTGGCTGTCTGTGGCCAGTGAGGTTTGTCCCCAACTCAGATCTGGGGGCAATTCATTGCCTGTGTAGGTGAGATCTTGAGTGATATCGACGACCCAGGGCTTGGCTGCCGTCGCTGGGGCCAAACCGGGAATTTCAAATGCCAGACGTTCTTCTATACGGGTGCCACCGCTGGGCCAGTTGCGGTAGAGGCGCACTTCGTAGTGACCTGGGACTGTTGGCGTTTGCAGGGTGGTCAAGTCATCTGTCTGCAGAAAAAACTGTCCTTCCCAATCTTGTTCTGGGGCCTCAGCAGGTACGAGGGTTAACCAATCATTGGGAGAAACCTTGCTGAGCACCTGCAGATTTAGGGGCTGACCGGGCATTGGAGAGGCATTTAAGCGCAAAGTAGGGCTATTCTTGTTCTGGCCCTGGGGCCCTGGCCTGAGAGGGGCTTGAGAGGCGGCCTTGGGGGGAACCACTTGGGGCCTGAGCAACAGAGCTCCCAAGCCCAAAACCAAAAACAGCGCCAAAAACATCCAGAGCAAACCAGAAGAAGCTCCTTGCTCTCGGCTCTGATGCTTGAAAAAAAAGTTTGTTTTTTTTGAAAGGGATTTTGCCATACAAACCTCTGCAGAAGGAGATGTCTCTATTATCGCATCCCTGTCAAAGGTCCTTTGTCTGGGGCCCAAAATGTTAAACTGGCGGTATCCCAATCTCAGCTGAGGAGGCCATCATGCCTTTGCCTACCTATTCAGACCTGCTCAACGTGGCCTGTGAAGCCGCTTGGGTGGCTGGTCGCCAAACCTTGGCCCATTTTAATACGGGGGTTGCGGTTGAATGGAAAGCGGATCATTCGCCTGTGACGGTTGCTGATCGCGAAGCGGAACGCACCCTGCGCCGGATCATCAATCAGGCCTTTCCCAACCATGCTATTTTGGGGGAAGAATACGGAGAACAGCCCGGAAGTGACCCGATCCGTTGGATTCTCGATCCCATTGACGGCACGCGCTCGTTTGCGCGTGGGATTCCACTCTATGGCGTACAGGTAGGGGTGGAGGTCATGGGGGCCCCTGTGGTGGGCGTGATCTATTTGCCCGTCTTGGATGAATTGGTGGCTGCTTATCAGGGGGGGGGATGTACCCTCAATGGTAGGCCCTGTCGGGTTTCTCAGGTCAAAGACTGCGATCAAGCACTGCTTTTGGCCCATGACCTGAATTTGATTCAGCAGCGCTGGGGAGGGTTGGAGACTTTGGTGGGACAAGTGCAAGGGCTTCGCAATTGGGGGGATTGTTATTCCTTTGTGCAAGTAGCCACGGGCAAAGCGGAGATGGTGTTGGAGCCGCGCATGAGCAGCTGGGACAACGCGCCCCTGCTCACGATTTTAGAGGAGGCAGGTGGTGCCTTTACCAATTGGCGGGGAGAGCGCACAATCCACGGGGGAGAGGCCCTGGCCAGCAATGGGCATTTTCATCCCTTTTTAGTGGCAGCACTCCGAGACAGCGTGCCCCTGTCTCCCGCGTTTAAGGTCTGAGTTTAATGCCTGAGCTTAGGCCCTGACTTCGTCTGTCTTGCTTTCTTCTGTTTGGCGCTCATGGGCGGCAGATTCTGCGGCATAGCGCTTCATATCGCGAATCATGGCAACCAGACCATTCGAGCGGGTGCCAGAGAGGTGCTGGTCGAGGCCGATGCGTTGAAAGACATTTAACTCAGCTTGGAGAATATCTGCCGGTTTTTGGCCAGAGAGTACGCGGATCAGCAAGCTGACCAGCCCTTTGACAATCATGGCCTCACTGTCAGCTGTGTAGCGCATGGTGCCACTCTCAGCAACATATTCCGCGTTGAGCCAGACATTGGACTGGCAGCCGAGGATGCGTTTGTCCTCGGTCTTGTGTTTGGCGTCTAGCGGCGGCAATTCAAGCCCGAGCTCAATGAGGTGTTCATATTTTTCGGACCAATCTGAAAAAAAAGCAAAGTCATCGACAATGCTGTCTTGGATATTGTTGATACTCTGCGTCATGAACTGGCTTTAACCCATCAGCCCCTTGATCCAGTTTAAGACGAAGACGCCGTTGGTTTTGGATACCTTGGGATCTGCTTTGACTTGGGACAGACGCTCAACAAAGACCTGTTTCTCTTCGGCCTTCATATCGCTGCGGCCCTGCCACTCAAAGAAGCTGTCTTGGGCCATTTGATTCACGGTCTCTTTGCTGATCTCCGTGACGGTTTCAATTTCCTCGTTCGAGAAATTTCCCTGGATATGGGACATGGCTGTCTCAATATCCTGATCGAGCAGGGGCTTGTCTTTTTCTTTTTCGAGCATGTCCATTTGGCGGAGCAAAGAGGCCATTTGAACTTTATGAATAATTCCTTTGTCGACCAAGAGTTTATCGAAGGTGACGATATTGCCAGCTTTGACCTCGGGTTGAAGAAAGGCAAAGCCCACGGGTTTGTCTTCTTGGCTGAGTTTATTGGATTTGATCAACTGCTTTTTGGCAATGTCAATTTGGGAAATAATCGGTGTAAACAACGCACCTTCGTCGGTATAGGTCATGACCATCAGGCTCTTGCGGTCGGGGCTGATGGCGATCAGGTCACAGGGGTCGTCGACTTCGCTGAAGCGTTTGCCCGGCAACAAAATGGTTCCCTGGTGGGAGTAGTCCTGCATGGAGAAGATCATGACAGCGGGCTCTTTGCTGACATCAGCCAGCACGGCAAAGATCAGGCCCAGTTTATCGTCGAGGGTCAGATTGCCCAAAATGCCGTGTTCGGTGTAAATACGCTCTTTTTGACGATTGGCGGGGTTGATCACCAGTATATCTGGGGTCTGGTGGTCGGTGATATACATGGTTTTGGTCTGTTGCGAGTAGGCCACGTTGATCGCCTTTTTGCTACCCGGGTCGCGCACCTGCAATTGGGCGGTGGTTTGGCTCAGGGCAAAGTCGGCCATGGTCAAGGTGCCTGCGGCGCGATCCATCAAAAAAATGCCGCTGTTTTGGTTGGGGGGGATAAAAAAATCGTAGGGACCCCGCTGGATCTGATTGGTGGGGATCATGGTGTTGAGCAGCATATTCATCTGGTAGGCTTGGTTTTTGAGCCAAACATAGCCGCCTTTGAAACTGGGGGTGATCTCTGATCTGCCGCGATCTTGTACGCCTGTAAACAGGCCTTTGTCGTTGAACAGGGCCACTTTATTGGAGGCATAAGGCACCCAGTCGCCCTGAAAGGCCGGAGCGGGCATATCAAAAGAGGCCCATTCATCCATGGCATTGGTATTGGGATCCGTGGCCGTGCGATCCCGCAGCAGCAGACGACCACTGTCGTGCTCCAGCAGGTAATTGCATTGCAGGGCTTCGATTTTCATGAGGAGATATGTCTGAACAGCCGTGGCCAGTTGAGAGGCCGAAGCCAGGTTCTGCTGAACGGCCAAAGAGCAGAGTTTTTGAACGGATTCGCTAGTCGTTATCGGCATACCTAAATCAAACCAGATTTCCCAATTTGGTATTTTACCATTGCAAATACCGTCTCAAGCCGGGTATTTGCTTTCTACAGTTATACCATGCTCAGCCTGCCTGACACGAATCTCCGGCAAAAACCCCAGAAAAAACCAGGGATAAACATGGCGCATATTGAACGGTTACCTACATTGTACCCCGATTTGCAAAAATACATGTGCCCCAGGGCACATCAGGCCATGCTTTGTCATTTAGAAAATGCAAGCCGCTTGCATTTAAGGGCAAGATCTCGCTATACTTGAGGTATCCCATTGCTCACAGGAAATCTGTTTTGAAGATGCTTCTCCCAGATCGTTCGCTCAAACATGTGGACCAACTTGGCGCCAGCCTTTCTTTGGTCTGTGCTTTGCACTGTGCTTTACAACCGGTCTTGCTGGTTGCTCTTCCCTTGGTGGGATTGGGTTTTTTGATGAATGAATTGCTTGAAACCCTATTTTTGGGTTTTTCTCTGACCCTGGCCGCTTGGTCTTTTTTTTCGGGGTATGCCCACCACCGCCGCTCTGCGGTTTTTGGCTTTTGGGGTGTGGCAGCAAGTTTGATTGCCCTGAGCCGGATGCCCTGGTTAGAATCCCACGAGATGATTCTGGCTGTGTCTGGTGCATTGTCTTTGGTTTTGGGCCACTTGCTCAATCAATACCTGCACCGCCAAGCCCACGCTGTGGTCTATTCCGAGATTCCCTCAGAATCTGCGCTGACAGGGCCGCTTGTTGCCGCAGACCCCCGTGTTTGTAAACACTGAATCAGCGGCTTAAGACGCTTTTAAGACCTTTATTCTTGTCTGTCTGGTTTGGGGTGTCTTGGTTGATTATTAATTGGTTTTACCTATTAAAAGCCAAATAATAAACGATTTGACTTATTAATTAATCTCCCGCATACTAAACTCAAAACGTATACATACCAAGGAGATACCCAAGATGAAAAACAGTGAAGGTCAAAAAGTTCCCCAGGTCGTGTTTAAAACCCGCACCCCCGAAGGCAATTGGCTTGATGTCTCAACTGATGATGTCTTTGCAGGTAAAACGGTGGTGGTCTTTTCGCTGCCGGGGGCCTTTACCCCCACCTGCTCCAGCACCCATGTGCCCGGCTATAACGCGCTGGCTCCCGTCTTTCGCGAAAATGGGGTGGATGAAATTGTCTGTTTGTCCGTGAATGATGCCTTTGTGATGGATGCCTGGAAAAAAGACCAAAGTGCTGAGCAAATCCGCTTTTTGCCCGATGGTAACGGTGAATTTAGCGAAGCACTGGGCCTGCTGGTAGACAAAAGTGCGATTGGTTTTGGCAAACGCTCTTGGCGCTATTCGATGTTGGTGCGGGATGGTGTGATTGAAAAGATGTTTATCGAGCCCGAAAAACCAGGAGATCCCTTTGAGGTCTCTGATGCCGACACCATGCTCAATTATCTCAATCCTGCGGCCAAAGCCCCCGAGTATATCTCGCTGATCAGCCGCGCCGGTTGTCCCCATTGTGCCCGTGCCAAAAATATGCTCAAAGCCCGCGGCCTGGCTTTTGAAGAGATTGAACTCAATGACCGCGTGACCACCCGTTCGATTGAAGCGATCACGGGCAGAGCCACCACTCCCCAAATCTTTATTGGGGGCCGCCACATTGGGGGGGCCGACGATTTGGCGGCCTTTTTAGGCTAGAAATAAACGAGAGAGGTTTTGACCATGAAGGTGTATCAGACAGACGTAGCGGTGATCGGCGGCGGTACAGCCGGGCTGGCTGCTTGGCGCGAGGCCACACGGGCCGGGGCTCAGGCCCTTTTGATTGAAGGGGGGCCCTATGGCACGACCTGTGCGAGGGTCGGTTGTATGCCTAGCAAACTCTTGATTGCTGCCGCTGAGTCTGCCCGCAACGTGCGTCTGGCTTCTGCTTTTGGGGTGAAAGCCTCTCTCAACCAGATCGATGGTCAAGCCGTGATGAGGCGGGTGCGCAGTGAACGCGACCGCTTTGTGGGTTTTGTGCTTGAAGGTGTGGAAGCCATTCCGGCTGAGCAGCGCCTGCAAGGCTATGCCCGTTTTCTCAACCCCCATTTGCTTCAGGTGGGAGAAGATATTCAGATCGAAGCCAAAACCGTGGTGATTGCCACGGGCTCCAGCCCGTCTGTGCCCCCTCTCTTGCAGGGCTTGGGGGATCGCCTCGTTGATAACGAGGCCCTGTTTAATTGGCAGAATTTGCCCCGTTCGGTGGCTGTTTTTGGGGCCGGGATTATTGGCCTGGAGCTGGGCCAAGCCCTGCAGCAATTGGGTGTGCGCGTGCATCTCTTTGGGGCCCGTGGAGGGGTTGCAGGTCTGAATGATCCTGCGGTCAAAGCTGAGGCCATTCGTCTCTTTTCTGCTGAATTTCCCTTTCAGCCTGATGCCCAGGTCGAAAGTGTGACCAGGACAGAACAGGGAGTGACTGTGACATACCTTTCAGAAGAGGACCTTTTGCTGAGCGAAGACTTTGATTGTGTCTTGGCTGCGACTGGGCGTAAGCCCAATCTGGGCAATTTGGGCCTGGAAAATCTGGACCTGATACTCAATGCACAGGGGGTGCCCCACTTTGATGCTTTAACCATGCAAGTGGGTGACTTACCGGTGTTTCTGGCCGGAGATGTGAACAGTGATCGACCGCTTTTACATGAAGCGGCCGACGAAGGTCGGATTGCGGGGCACAATGCGGCGATGTGGCCACATATTCAGCCCGGTCATCGCCGCTCTCCCATTGCGGTGGTTTTTACCCATCCCCAGGTGGCGATGATTGGACAACGCTACGATCAACTCGATCTGAGCTGTACGGCCATGGGTGAGGTCTCGTTTGCCAATCAAGGCCGCAGTCGGGTAATGCTCGAAAACGCTGGGCTACTGCGCATTTATGCCGATTACCGCACACGCCGTTTGCTTGGTGCTGAGATGATTGGTCCGCGTGCGGAGCACCTGGCCCATTTATTGGCCTGGGCCCATCAGCAGCAGCTCACGATCGATGCGCTCTTGGAGATGCCCTTTTACCACCCTGTGATTGAAGAAGGGGTGCGAACGGCGTTGCAGGCCACTCATAAGGTCTTGCAGGCTGGTCCCCCCAAAGGCTGTGGCGACTGTGCCTTGCCCGAATTGCAGGACATGCTGGCCTAACGGCTATGCCCGCTTTTGGTAGAGCCTTGCCACGTCTTTGCCCCAGGAGAAAAAGGTCTCTACCTCGTCGAGCAATTCCAGTCGGGGATCCTCCAGGGTATGGGTCAGCACCAGGAGGCGCGTGCCCGGCTGACATTCTTTAAGAAATTTGGCCAAAATGGCCTCGCGCAGGGGCACAGGAAAACAGGTCCAGGCGGCATAAAAGAGTGTTCCGCGTGAAAAATTGAAGTGCAAAAAGTCCAAATTGAGAAATTGCAAACCTTCAAAATTCAGACCGTGTGGCGGTTCAGAGAGTTCTGTCATGATCTCTTTGGCGTTGAGAATAAAGGTGTTGAGCGCCTCCAAACCAATCGCCTGAACCCCAAAGACCTGTTGCATAAAAAAGCAAAAATGGCCGGTGCCGCAGCCGAGTTCGACAAAGACCTCCTCGGGCCGGATCTCCAGTTTTTCGGTCAGGCGCAGCAGGGCGACCCAGGGAGTGGCCCCATAAATATAGCGCTCGTCTTGGGCGATTTTGCGGTGAATGCGCTCCATCAGAGAGATATCGTGCGCGCCATATTGCACGCGAATATATCGCCGCTCAAAGGCCTCCATGACCGGCCGCAACTGGGGGTATTTGGCCAAGATCTGTTTCTTTTGGCGGTTAAAAATAAAAGGCCGGCTGAGCTGGTCTGCTTTGCGGTAGACAAAGCCAATCAGGCGGTGTAGGTTCAACATAAAACGGCCTCCTTCAGCAGTATAACCGGGGAGGCAGTATACCAGAGGGAGGCCGTTTTGAATGGGTTGCTTGGGTTAATTGCCGATTTGGCGCAGCGAGGCTTTCATGCCTTCAATCAGTTCCAGCATGGGGTCTTTGCCGGGATTGGGATTTGAATTGATCTCGGGGGGCAATTCATTGCGACTCGCTTCAGGATGAATGATCCCTCCCCCTTGGCCCCCAAAACTGGCAGCCGCTTTTTGCATGTCTGAGGTCAAAAATTGCAGCAAGGGGGCTGCTGTTTGGGCATTGCCCGCGTCGATAAACAGGGAATCAATCGATTGGATATCCCCGCCAATGGTTTGGGTATCTGGCAAGCTGGTGACAGAGGCGGCAACGTGATCTGCCTCTTGTTCGTAGCGATCACTGGGCTGATTCAGCTTGGCTTTGTTCTGTGTTGGGTTAAGATCTGAGCTCGCGCCCGTGTGTTGGATCGCGTGGCTCGCTTCGTGGTTGACCCCCTGTTTCTCTGAATGCCCCTGATTGGCGTAGGGGTTGTGGGGGACTCCGTTGGATATGGTTGTCATAGATAATCTCCTTCAGGATGCAAGGCATTCTTGCAAAAGTCGGGCTTCAGGCAGGTTGGGACTGAGTCTACGGGCGGCATTGAGATAGCGGTGTGTGCGGGGCAAATCATTGAGAACGAAGAAAATATAACCCAAACACAGGTAGGCATAGGGGTTGCGGTTATTAAGCAAGAGCGATTCGTGCAGCAAGGTGGCAGCTTGCTTGAGCAAGGCCTTTTGCGTGTACTGGCTCTGCTGAAATTGGGCCAAAAACGTCACAGCTCTTGTGTAGAGCTCTTCTGAGCGCTTCTGACGATCCTGGTCGCGGGCTCCAGCTTCCTGCCGGGCGGAAGCCAGCGCTTGGAAATCCAGCATTCCCTTGTGTGCCTCTCTTTTGACTACTTGATCTGATTATACCCCTGCTCTGGCGATTTAATACACCCGCCGGCAGAATTTTTAAGGTTGAGCGGAGGGACTGACCTGTTCTTTATCTTGCCAACCCAATAAAAGTGCGCAGATCGCCCCAATTTGAGCCACTTCGTGATTTTTGATCGAAATATCTTCTGCTGAACCGGTGATACAGGTTTCGAGCAAGATGGCTTTTTTATTCAGCAGCTCTGCCGGGTCGTTGGGGAACATCAGCCGGGTCATGGCCCGTGCCGTGCGCTCCCGGTCAGCGGCCTCACCAAGGAGCCAGCCCGAGAGCTTTTCGTGGTTCAACATGCGCCCAGCTGAACGCTGTGGGACTGTTTGTGAAGACGTTTGAGTAGTGTTGGGGCTGGCCGAAACGGGTGTGTTTGAAGGGGCGGCGATAGCGCTGAGCAATTGAGCGCTGATCCAGCCACGCTCTTTTTCATTGATCTGGAGTTCGATCCAGGTATGGCCTTCTGCCACTTCTGTTTTGCCGGTGCCTGTGTATGCCTCGCCGCCCTGCAGGCGCATCAGCACCTCTGCTTGCAATGAGGGTTTGCTGCGGATATTGAGCAGGCCTTGGGCGGTTTTCCAGCGCGGAGAGGGGCTGGGCGCGATCTGTTTGGCGACTTCTGCGGCAGCAGAGACGCCATTGAGATTGGCCCCGCCGCTGGGGTCTGCTGCCGGGCTCTCAACCGGGCTCGGTGTGGCTGAAAACACGATCGGGGAGGGGGCTTCTGATGCTTTTTGCCAGGGCCGCCAGAGGCTAAAAAGGCCCAGAATCAGCAATAAACCGAGGGTGGCGAGGCCTGTGATCAGACGGTGGCGTGAGATCAGGGCTTGAAATTGATCCAGGGGCTTGGCGCTCCAAAAAGAGGCATTGGCGGCCTGGGCCTCGGGGGTGGCGTTGCTCTGCAGCAGATAACCACAGCCCGCGCAGAACTGGTCGCCGGGCAAGATCGCGCGGTGGCATTGGGGACAGGAAAACAAATCTGACTCTGACATAGCGCACTCTCTTGTTTGGTTGGGATTTTAGCAGGCCTGGGAGCGGGTGTACAGGAGAAAAGGGGGAGCGATATCTTCAGGCCGGTTGGATCAATTGACAATTTCGCGCGAAACCGATTACGGTAGAAACAGGAGATTAATGCAATGATTCGCTCTTTAAACACCCTTTATGCCCGTCTGATAACTCCCTCCCGTTACTTGCTGTTACAGGATCTGGGCCTCTTGTGGCTGCGCCTGACCCTCGGCTGGCTTATGCTCGGCCATGGCATGGCTAAACTGGCCAAATATGAGACCCTGTCCAGCCAATTTCTCGATCCCTTTGGGATTGGCCCCGGAGCAAGCCTGTTGTTGGCCATCTTTGCCGAAGTGGTCTGCTCTGGGCTGATTATGTTGGGTTTTGCCACCCGCTTTGCGGCTTTAAACTGGTTTATTACCATGTGTGTGGCTGTTTTTATCGCCCATGGTGCCGATCCTCTGAACAAAAAGGAACCCGCCTTGCTCTATTTGATCCCCGCTGTCACGCTCATGGCAACAGGGGCTGGCCGTTTTTCTGTCGATCGCCTCCTGCTCAAACCTGCCACCCCGTCCAGCCCAGAATAGCCAAGGCAGGCAAAGTGAACTAAACTGGAACCATCTGAGCTGGAGGGAGAGGGAAATGCAAAAAAAGACAGTGGTTCTTTGCGTAAATCTGTTTGGTGATCGCTTTTTCTCACTGCTTTTGGGGATGATCTTCGGCTTTTCCCTGGGCAGCTGTTTTCCGGAAGCTGTTTTTGCCAAGCCTGTTCAGGTTTACTCCAAATCGCTGCAAGGTGCTTCACTCAGGGTCGTGCAGATTGATCTGACTGACCCGGCCACCCATCTGGACATGGTACTGGCCAACAAGGCCCCCCAGGCCAATAACAGCGAAAAAAGTTATGGTGATGAGTCGTTTGGGGCGATGGTGCGCCGCAGTAAAGCGGCAGCCATGATCAATGGCACTTTTTTTAGCAAAGACGCGCAAAAACGCGTGATGGGCAATATGGTCAGTGGGGGGCGCTTTCTCAAATACAGCCCCTGGGAAAATTTTGGCACAACATTGGGCATCACTGCTTCGGGCAGACCCGAAATGAAGACCCTGCGTGCTGGAGAAGAAATTCACTGGAAAAACTATTGGTTTTCGGTGACCTGTGGCCCGCGTTTGCTCAAACAGGGAGCTGTTTGGATCAACCCCGATCTGGAGGGGTTTAAAGATCCCCATGTGCTGGGGGCGGCCAATCGCTCTGCTCTGGGTTTTAGCCAAGATGGCAAGACCCTCTATCTGGTGATTTTTTATGGTGGCGTGACCTTGCAAAAAGAGGCCCAGGTGATGAAAGCCCTCGGGGCCTATGAGGCCATGAATCTCGATGGCGGGGCTTCGCAGGGCTTGGCCCAGGGGGGAAGTATTCTCTTGGCCCCAGGTCGCTATTTGACCAATGCAATTGCGGTTTATGACAGCCGTTTTCCTGCCACAGCTGCCCTGCAAGCTTCGCGCCGGGATTTTCAAAGCACCCCGCTGGACGCCCAAAACCTGCTTGCTTTTCGCCCAGTTCCAACGCCGACAGCCAGACCGACTCCCACCCTTCGGCCCAGCCCAACGCCCACCCTTCGACCGAGCTCAGGGCCCACAGCCCGCCCCACAGTAAAACCCACGCCACGTCCGACCACCCGACCGACCGCTTTGCCCACAGCCCGGCCCACCCTTCGACCCAGCCCAAGCGCCACAGCCAGGCCAACGCCGCAACCGATTGCGACCTCGACGTTGGTGAACCACAAGATCACCCCGCTGACAGCGCCCAAATACTTTTTTTGGTATGTCTATCGCAAAGATTACCCCAAGGCCTGGGAATTGCTGAGTGAAAAGAGCAAAGCTGTGATTGTTCATGAGATTGCCAGTGCGGTAGATGACCCTGAGCACTTTTCTGAACAGCGTATTCGGCGGGCCATGGACAGCTATGAAACGCCTTTTGCCGAGACTTTTTGGGGAGCATTTCGTCAAAATCTCGAGATCGATACCTGGGTCAAACAGAACTTTACACTCTTAGACAGTGGCACAGCGCAGGCCTTGGTGAGGGTCGAGCCGATTGGCATCGACCTGCAGATCTTGTTTGAAGACGGTCTGTGGCGGCTGGGGTATGCCGAGACCTTTTTTCAGGGCAATTGAAAGTACTTGTCACTCAAAGCCAAGATCAACCTGACTGGCGCAGGTTATCTTGCGTCCGCCATGCAGAGAGCGGTTTCTGGCGTTATACTTAAGCAGGTAGTGCCACGAAAGGGAAAAAGTCATGCCCACCCTGTCTGAAGAACTCGATCTCCACGCCCATTTTCCTCTGCCAGACTTCAGTGAATGGCAGACCCAGGTTGAAAAAGAACTCAAAGGTTTGCCTCTCGAAAAGCTGAACAAACAGACCTACGAAACCATTTCCGTTAAGCCGCTTTATACGGCTGCCGATCTGCCCTCCGGGCTCGACCGCTATCCCGGTCAATGCACACATCTTCGGGGTGAAAGTGCCGCTGGCTATCTTGCTGTGCCCTGGCAAATCTGCCAAGACATACCAAGCCCCAATCCCGCCTCTTGGAATGAAGCGGCTTTACACGACCTGGACAAGGGGCTCGATGCACTCTGGCTTGAAAGGGGGCAAACTTCGACGCTGGCACTTCATTCAGTTGAAGATCTGGGGGTGGCTTTTGCGGGACTGGGCCAAACGCCTGTATATCTGCGCACGTCGTCTCCGAGTTTGCCTTTGGGGGCTTTGCTCCTGGGGCATTGGCAGAAAACCGGGCAAGACCTCTCTGTTCTTCGGGGCGGGGTATTGGCCGACCCTTTGGCTGACTTGGCTGCACAGGGGCATTTGCCTGCCACTTTAGCGCAGATCTTGGATCAACAGGCTGCTTTGAGCCGGGAATTGGCCCAGGCGGCCCCCGGCTATTTTTCGCTGGCCTTGGATGGCCGTGTTTGGCACCGGGCTGGGGCTTCGGGCATCCAGGAATTGGCCTGCCTCTTGGCCTCTGCTGTGAGTTATCTGCGGGAATTTGATGAGCGTGGTGTGGCGCCTGAGGCCCTGATTCCCCGCTTACATTGGACCTTGGCGATCGGCCCTGACTTTTTGCTGGAATTGGCCAAAATCCGCGCCCTGCGACTGCTCTGGCAGCGGGTCTTGGGAGCCTATGGTCTGAAGGGCTCGCTCTGGTTACATGCCACCAGTTCTCCCAATTATCTCAGCCAGGTTCAGCCCTATACCAATCTCTTGCGGGTCACCAGCCAGGCCTTTTGTGCTGTTTTGGGCGGGGTGTCGAGTTTACAGACCGCCTGTTTTAACCAGCCCTTTGCCGCTGACGGCTATCCCGATGAATTTGCCCGCCGCCAGGCCCGCAATGTGCAGTTGATTCTGCGCGAAGAGAGCAATTTGGCCCGCTTGATTGATCCCCTTGGCGGGGCCTATGCCATTGAAACTCTGACGCAGCAGGTAGCAGAACAGGCCTGGGCGCTCTTTCAAAAAATTGAGCAGGCAGGTGGGATGATGGCGGCCCTGGAAAGTGGTTTGCTCCAATCTCTGATTGCCACAACCCGTCTGCAACGCCAAAAAGATCTCGCCACACGCAAGCAGGGGTTGGTGGGCACCAGCGTATACGCCCTGTCTGCAGATGAAAGCGAGAGCCAACATCTCTTGCCTCCTGCGCCCGAGCTTACACCGGGGCCCCTGCGTCCGGGTATGCCGGTCTGGTTGCCAAAACCAGAGGCGCTTCAGGCTCCCGATTTGCGCCAGCAATTGACCACCTCTGCTTTACATGGCGCTCAATGGCGTGAATTGCAAGCCGCTTTTTGTCCTTCTCCTGATCAGGGGGCGCAGGTCTCTGCTCTGGGGTTGTTTAGGGCTTCTGAGCCCTTTGAGGCCTTGCGGAACCGGGTGGCATCGCTGTCACAACCCCCGACGATTCTGCTCTTGCCCCTGGGCGAGCGCAAAATGTATCAGCCCCGCGTGGATTTTTGTCTGGGATTTTTGCAAGTGGCAGGCCTGACTGTCGAAGTGCCTGCTGCTTTTGCCTCAGTAGAAGCTGCGGCTGAAGCCTGGTCACAAAGTGGCGCAGCCGCAGCCGTTCTCTGCTCCGCGGACGCCCTTTATCCTGAGTTGGTGACGGGTCTGTTAGCCGCCGCCCAGGCCAAAGGATTGGCGCAGGGAGACAAACAGCCTTTGCTTTTGGCGGGGTATCCCAAAGAGCAGGTCGACCATTACAAAGCCTTGGGCATTGCTCAATTTTTATACCTGGGCGCTGATCTGGTGGCAACGCTCAACACCCTCTTGGATCAACTGAGTGCAAGGGAAGGGAATTAAAACCATGAAACATCCTGATTTTACACAAGTGCCACTCTTTGAAAACACCTCAGCCAATCTAGCGCCAGAGACGGCGCAAAATGCCGAACTTTGGCAAGCGGGTTTTGAAGCTCAAACCGGAGCCACACCTGCTGCCCGTGTCTGGGACACCCTGGAGCAGATCCCGGTTAAACCGCTGTATACGCCCGAAGATCTGATTGACTCTGCCCATCTGGGTTATCTTTCGGGCCTGCCGCCTTATCTGCGTGGGCCCTATGGCTCGATGTATACCCTGCGGCCCTGGACAGTGCGCCAATACGCTGGCTTTTCGACCGCTGAGGAAAGCAATGCCTTTTACAGGCGCAATTTGGCCGCGGGTCAAAAAGGGCTTTCGGTGGCCTTTGATTTGGCCACGCACCGCGGCTACGACTCCGACCACCCGCGGGTGGAAGGGGATGTCGGCAAAGCCGGGGTGGCGATCGACAGTGTCGAAGATATGAAAATTCTATTTGATGGCATTCCGCTTGATCAAATGTCGGTCTCGATGACCATGAATGGCGCGGTACTGCCGATCATGGCCTTTTTTATCGTGGCGGCCGAGGAGCAGGGGGTGAGCCAAAACCAACTTACGGGTACGATCCAGAACGATATCCTCAAAGAGTATATGGTGCGCAATACCTATATCTACCCCCCCACGCCATCGATGCGGATCATTGCAGATATTTTCCAACACACCGCTGCATTTATGCCCAAATTTAACAGTATCAGCATCTCGGGCTACCATATGCAAGAGGCCGGGGCCACGGCCGACCTGGAAATGGCCTATACCTTGGCCGATGGAATCGAATATGTGCGCACAGGTCTGGCTGCAGGCATGAGCGTGGATGCTTTTGCCCCCCGGCTCTCATTTTTCTGGGCCCAGGGCATGAATGTCTTTATGGAAATTGCCAAAATGCGTGCGGCGCGGGTGCTCTGGGCCCGCCTGCTCAAGCCTTTTGAACCCCAGAACCCCAAATCCCTGGCGCTGCGCACCCATTCCCAGACTTCAGGCTGGACCCTGACCGAGCAGGACCCCTTTAACAATGTGGTGCGCACCTGTATGGAAGCCATGGCGGCGGCCCTGGGCCATACCCAATCGCTGCACACCAATTCCCTCGATGAGGCCATTGCTCTGCCCACCGACTTCTCGGCCCGCATCGCCCGCAATACCCAGCTCTATTTGCAGGACGAAACCGGCATTTGCCGCGTGATTGACCCCTTTGGTGGAAGCTGGTATTTGGAGGCCCTGACCGGGG
Source organism: Candidatus Sericytochromatia bacterium (assembly GCA_050248915.1). Taxonomy (GTDB): domain Bacteria; phylum Cyanobacteriota; class Sericytochromatia; order UBA7694; family UBA7694. The sequence goes on along the minus strand of JBFWRL010000002.1, from coordinate 67,903 downwards.
CCCTGATCGACAAAGGCTGGGCCCATTTGCGCGAGGTCGAAGGTTATGGCGGTATGACCCAGGCCCTCGAAGCGGGGATTCCCAAAATGCGCATCGAAGAGGCGGCAGCCCGCCGCCAGGCCCGGATTGACTCGGGTCAGGAGATCATTGTCGGGGTCAACCGCTGGCGGCCCGAGCAGGTTGAGAGTATGCCGATTCTCGAAGTCGACAATACCGCTGTGCGGGAGTCGCAGGTATTGCGCCTGAACCAGCTCAAAGCCAGCCGCGATAGTGCTGCTGTGCAGCGGGCTTTGGCCGCGCTGACCCACTCTGCAGAGAGTGGTGAAGGCAATTTGCTGGCTTTGGCCGTCGAAGCCGCCCGTCTGCGGGCCACGTTGGGGGAAATCTCCGATGCCTTGGAGCAGGTTTGGGGCCGTTTTCAGGCCCGCAACCGCTTGATATCAGGGGTTTACAGCCAGGAATATGCGCTCGAAACAGAATCCGGAGCCGCCACCATCGCCTCGGTGCGGGCCCTGACCGATCATTTTGCCAGTGGCGAAGGCCGCCGTCCCCGCATTTTGGTCGCCAAATTGGGTCAAGATGGCCACGACCGGGGAGCCAAAGTGATTGCCACGGCGTATGCGGATATGGGCTTTGATGTCGATGTCGGCCCCCTGTTTCAGACCCCCGAAGAGACGGCCCGCCAAGCCGTTGACAATGACGTGCATGTGATTGGCATGAGTTCGCTGGCCGGGGGCCACAAGACCCTCTTGCCCCAGTTGATTTCAGAACTTGAAAAATTGGGCCGGGATGATATCATCGTGGTATGTGGCGGGGTGATTCCTGCTCAGGACTACACCTACTTGACCGAACGCGGTGCAGCGGCGATTTTTGGTCCGGGCACTTCGATTCCGGGGGCGGCCCGGACGGTAATGGATTTAATTCAGGCGCGCTTCGGCCCCGAAGCAGAGGAGAGTTGATGAGTCAGGACATTTTACACGAATTACAGCATGCCCAGGAACTGAGCTTTAACGAGGTGCAGCGCTTGATTGAGCAACTTGGTTTTCGCCAGGTGAGTATCAGTCGCTTGCACTTTATTTATGCCCATGATCAGATGCGTGAATTGCTCAGTTTGCAAAACGTCGATGGCAAGGTCAAGCCTTGGCAGGTGCGGCAGGTGCTCTATTTGGTTCACAAATACCAGCTTCAGGGGGAGGCCCAAGTATGAGACCCCAGCGTTATACCATTACCATTTCTTACAGCGAAGCAGATCAAGGTTATATTGCCCAGGTGCCTGAATTGGCTTTTTGCTCAGCCTTTGGGGTCACGCCCCGCGATGCCCTCGATGAAGTCGAACGCGCCATGGCCGCTTGGCTGGATGCTGCCCGCAATGAAGACAAGCCATTGCCTGAGCCGCGACCGGCCAAAGCGGATTTCCACGTCGATTGAGCCTCTATTTGCCGAGGACTCCACTGGTCAACGGTCCAGGATTGCCGTAATAAATTTCTGTTTTCCAGGCATTGGGATCGATTGCACCATCGAGATCGCCTTTGACCTCGGCGGGAATCAAGATACGCTCATTGTTTCTGCCGTCTTTTTCGACTGAGCCCGGTGCCACAATTTGGCCATTGTTGACCGTAAATTTGGCCACCCGTGAAAGCTTGCCCTGGCGCAGGACCTTGATCTCATAGGCCCCGTTATTCATGCTCAGATTGTGAATTTTGGTGATATCCAGCGAAAAGGGATTTTGGACATAACCGCGCACCGTGCTGAAGTGAAAGGACCAAAGGGCATAGCTGTAATCTTTTTTGGGGTCCAGCGGCTCTAAATTGGCGTTGCGGGTCAGAATTTCATTGGCAGCCCCTGTGGTGGTGCTGTCGGTGGCACCCACCTGCTGGCCATTAAAATAGAGAAAGGCGTGTTGGCTGCCGTGGTGTAAATTGCGGCCCCGGAACCAGAAATAGGCAATCAGGGGCGGCGAGTTTTCATCTGAGGTTTTGTCTAAAGCCACGTAGGCCAGGGGCAGACGCCAATCTTCGTCGATAAAATGTTCAACCGTTTTGTTGTATTTGCTGGTGTATTTGCCCACTTTGAGGCGGCCTTTAAACAGATCTTGGTTGGTACCCATCAGCTCGTTTTTGAGCTGAATTTTAAACGGGAACATGCCTGTTTGGGCGATGGCTTTGGTCTCGTGAATGTCCTCGCACTTGGCCTCGCCCACTTCACCCGGGGCCAATTCGGGGGTATTGCAATGGGTGCTGACCCAGGGTTTGCCATCGGGTTTAAAAAACTGGAGTGAGATCTGGCCCCCGGCCACAAGCGGGCCTTCGAGCATAAAGCTCAGGTTGAGGTTATTCGGGGTCCAGGCTGGCGTGTGGTATTTGGGTTCTTTCTTGGGGTCGGGCCAAACGCGGTCGTGGTCGTAGGTATTGAGAATAAGCGAGCGCTGAATCACCTTGGGGCCGGTCTGAGCCCCTGCTTGGGTGACGTGGGGCAAGAGGCAGGCCAGCACAAGTGCTGCACTGAGAAAGACAGATCGTTTTTGCATAGAATCAAAACCCTTTCATAGCGTGTCTGCCTCAGTATAACGGGCCTGTTTTTTTTGACAAGGGGGAGAGGGTTCTTTGGGGGCAACACTTTTCTAAACAACTGAATGTTCAATTGGAGGAGCAGATGATATCTCTTTTGATGCTGCGATGAACGAGAGCTTCGCAAAATTTGGCTCTGTTTATAAAAAGTTGGCAGAATAAGGGTAATACCTCTGGAAGACTATAGCCGACCTGTTTAAGCTTGGGGGTTTTCCAACCCCAAAGCCGCATACCATTCTGGCGGCGGTGCAATTAACTTGCGGGCCCGCAGATCAAAAATCCCGCCGGTGATCTCCAAGGTGGAGGCCGTTTCACCGTCTTCGAGGCGGGTCATTTGCTGAGTTATCTGAAAGGTCTTTTTCTGAAAGCCGGTCAGCTGGGTGTGGATGTGGATCTTTTGCCGGGCCTTGAGTTCGCGCAGGTAGCGCACCTTCACTTCGAGTACCACCGGGCCAATGCCACTGCTTTTGATTGTTTCAACGCTGATCTGGTACATGCTCAGCCAATCCCAGCGGGCCTGTTCGTAGAGTTCCAGGTATTTGGCGTGGTTGACATGGCCAAAGGAGTCGAGCCAGGTTTCGTAAATGAGGAATTCAGAGAGATGTGAGATATGTAAGTGTTCAGTCATCAAAAAATTGTACCACTGCCGGGGCAAAACGGGTTTCTCTGCGCGAGGTAGCCACCTCCGAAAAGAGCGTGGCGTCGCGGGTGAATTCTTCCAGCAGCGCATCCCAGCCAAGCACCTGCTCCAAGACTTCGCCCCGCGCATTTTCGCCCCAGACCTCGATATATGCCAGCCCAACTCCCGCTTGGCCTTTTTCCTCTTTTTGCCAGGCGATCTGAAAGTCTTCCATGGCCATCTGTTGAATTTCGCTGCGGGCCGGATCGACAATGGTGATCTGGTGTTGGGTCACACCCACAATTAACACCGCATGGCGCATCGAGCCCATGCCTGGTAGCTGAATTGAGGCAATCGGGGTCGCTCCCCGATTGAGGGTGCGCAAGAGGCCCTCCAATTGAGAGAGAAAGCTATAGCCGCGCTGGACCCGTGCTTTGAGCCCGGTCTGCTGGGCGTAGGTCGAGATATCTTCGAGACTCAGCCCCGTGTCGTTGATATACTCAGCCCCTGCTGTGCGCAAATCTTCGACCCGCTGATAGCCCTCACGGGCCGTGCGCACGAGCCCGTATTTGCGCAGCAGCATGGCGATGCACGTCGGCGCGCAGCCATTTTGGCGCGGCTGCACCATTGTCTCTTGTACCGGGCTGGCGATCATATACGTCTTGTCGGCATCAAAGCGGGCAGCGTCTTTTTTCTTTTGCTGCTGCTTTTTCTTGCCCTGTTTGCCGCCTTTGTCTTGGCCGCCGCGTTTTTCTTGGACTTTTTCGCGGGCAAAGTGCAAAATGGCCTGGATCGTCTCTTCGGCATCGCCTTCGGAGCGATGCACCTGCCCATAAATCACACCCGGTGTGGGGCTGTCCTGTTTGTATTTGCCCTGGACCCGTCCAGGGGTCTGAATGGGTTGGGGCGATTGAACGCGGTTGACCTGGGACATCGGGGCTCCTGCGCAGCTTGATCATCTGAGTCGCTCTTATTATACGCGCCAGAGCGGGTTTTTTAATAGTTTTTTCATAACCAATGGGATAGGCACAAGCACTGTCGAAATAGTGATTTTTGCAGGTGGATTACAATTCTTTACAACGTGTTTGTACCCTTTGTTTTATTTTTTGTTTCGAATATAAAGCTTGACTCTGTCTTGTTTTGGGATGATTTTTTATCATGAGTACATGATTTGTATATGATTGATAGTGATTTTTTGTTTAAAATAGCGTAAATTAATAATTAATATCAAAATATGGTTAATAATGACGTTTGTAAAAAAAAACGAAAGTGAGCTATAGTCAAGAAAATCTGAGCTGTTGAAGGGGCTTCCTTGATGTCAAAACACACCCACTTTTTCAATTTAACCATTCACTCACCGCGTCTCATGTTTCTCTCGTTGTTATTGTTCTCTGTCTTAACGGCCTGTCAATCACCCTCATCCCCCTATCTGCAAACAACAGACAAAGAACCTCTCCCTCTAAAGTTCGCTCAATCCACCACGTCATTCGTTTCTTTTGAAAGGCAGTTCCCCTCAGATGCCGAAAAGGCAAAATACAAGCTCTTAAATCCGATCCCAGAACCTGAAAACTTTCGCCTGCAAGAGTTTTTAGCTGCGCCGTATATACCAGAGGAATACAGCAATACCGTCGGAACACAATGGGGTGACGGTAGTTTGCGCTGGAATTTTCGTGTGCGGGTGCCATCCAGCCGCCCCACATCGATTATCATTACCCTCACAGGAAACGAAGCTTGCCAGTCAGTCTTTGCTATTCGCCGAGAAACTTTTACAACCCTCAATCCCGATAGCACAGGCTCACACACAGAGTATTTCAGCATTGGTGTTTTTGCCAGTACGGTGGATGGCTCCTATAATCTCAATCTTACAGATGAAGTGGGGCACTCGTATAACTACACTGTTTTTGTCAGAAACGGAGTGCCTGCAGTTTGCCCCACGCCAACGCCAGTGCCAACCCCGACACCTGTTCCCACACCAACCCCTGTGCCGTCTTCCACCCCTGTACCCTGCAAAGGCAATCCCAAGAATTGTGTGACTCCGACTCCCACGCCAAGCCTCACTCCAAGTCCAACTCCTTCGAGCAGTGCAAGTCCCTCGGCCAGTCCTTCGCCTTCAGCGAGTCCGTCAGCAAGTCCATCCGCCAGCCCTTCGCCCTCACCAAGCCCCAGTGCATCACCAACACCTGAGCCGTCAGCTTCGCCAGATAACCCTGATTTTACTTTTTCAAGTGAAACAGAGGTAGAGAACCAATTTATCGACGATTTTTCTACATTATCGGCCGGTAAAGACAAAAGTAAAGCTAATTTTTCGGCCAGTCGAGGCGTACTAGATTTGAGAGTTACCTCTTCTTTTTTGGATCAACCAGCACCAAGTGAAACAATTGTTTCAGGTGGCCACACCTTGGTGATCAGAAACAGCCAATCACAAGTTGTATTCTTACACCGTCTTACATATCCCAATTCAAACATACTATTTTCAAGTGATCGATTTAGAATGATCAGTTGGTATTTTTGGGATCAAAAAGCCAATACTGGGTCGGGCTCTGGTCAATATGTGCCACCTGGAAAATACACCTTATCCGCAGAAAATGGAAATGTGGTTTTTCTAGCGGGGGGAAATAAAGTAGCTGTTCAAGTAAGCAACAAATCTGTTCAGTTTGATGTCATAGGATGTCCAAATGATGACGGAAAAAGGTATGCAGAAGCATCTTTGTACGGTTCAAAGAAACATGGTATTCTCTGGAAAGAAGGTCAATCAAGGGCCGATAACGAAATTAAGCCACAAGGAAAATTTGGCAGTAAAGCAGATGTGGATTACGCTGTGGAAAAAGCCAAGGAGCTTTGCCCTGGGACCAATGGCACCTTTCCTTTACCAAGTAATCATACATCGGTAGTGTATATCCCATTCAGCACAGAGCCTCCTCTAAGGGCTGTTAATGTTTTCGTTAAGGTTTATAAAGGAGGAAAGGTTCATGCCTTTCCAACCCTGTGATAGAAAATAATAAAATATATTGCGAAAATAATAAAATGTTCTCGATTCAAGTCGGAAATCCAATCGTATTATTAAAGCCTGATGTAGCGTGTGAGGATTTAAGGGATGCTATTGAGGAAATTTTTCCCATGGAAACAGAAGAAGCATTGCTCTTTTGGTCTGGCATACCTATCTTGCTTTCATATAAATATGATATCTGTATTTTAATTGATGACATCTTGCCTATGTTAGAAATATTATTCAGTAATTTAAGTGGTGAGTATTCTATCTGCTTTCCTTCCAATTCTTTTAGAGTAGACTGGGAACTTCAGTGGCAAGATGGCCTACTCACAATCGATTCTGCTTGGCATGAAGTCAAAGGGGATGCATCCCTTTTAAATGAAAATACCCAATTAAAAATTGGATTATCCTCTTTTTTAGTTGAATGGAAGCCCCTCTTACAAAAAATTATTTCAAGCTTGGAATTGTCTCAGGTTAAAATAAAAGTTTACGAAGAGTTTACTCGACTTTGTCAAATTGAATCGAGAATTGACCTCTACCCGTTTGAGTGGATAAACAGTTAAGCCACATTTCGCTGCTCGAAGTGTTCTGGGCTGAGATCGCCCAGAGTTGAATGTCAATCACTACCCGTGTTTCCCATTGAACGACTCAGCTGTTGGCCAAGCTCTTGAAAAGAGTCCTTCGACTTCGCTCAGGACATAGATCTTTCCTGCCGCTCCCTGAGCGGAGTCGAAGGGGCGGCCCTCCAAAACCCAATAAAAAAGCCCCTCAGAAGAGGGGCCAAAGTTCAGGGATTATATTTGAGGGTAATGGTAACTAACGACGTATAAATTTTAGAGAATCGGGCTGACTTTCATCACAGGCATGGGAGCGGCTTGCAGGGTGCCATTGACTTCGGCATAAGCCACAGTGGGGTCGGCTTTGAGGTAATTGATGATTTGAGTCAGTTTCAGACCGACAGTGCTGTCGACTTCAACCACGTGGGCATTGAGTTCGGGCAGCACTTTGACAGTGCGGAAGCCATATTTGGCGTTGAATTCACGCACAGCAGCGGTGCTCATGGACAATTTGAATTTGACCACCAATTGACGGGGGGCTTGGGCTTGGTAGGCTTGTACCAGCGCGGGGGCTTGCGATTGCATCGGCAGAGCGGCTTTGCCACAGCCAGTCAGGCTCAGAGCCAGGGTGGCGACAGTCAGGGTCAGGGTGGTTTTGATCATTGCGTTCATTCTTTTTTGTCCTTCGAACAACCGGTTGTTATTCTTTTCTTAATCTTTGTTTAACCTTATGAGTTTATTATAGTCCTATTTTGGATCTGATGTCAATATTTCGGAAAAATATTTTCAAAATATTATATGTATAGCCAATGGGTAATATAATTTCTAATTTACACAAATTATTCAAAGGGCCCTCAAAACGCGGATTCGACCCCGTGGTATAATGCCTGCGCATACGTCAGCGCATCACGACGCCCTCCTTTGGTTGCGATCCTGACGTCAAGTCTTATTCTATAGAGGTAATATTATGAGCAGTTTTGCCACAATCCAGGAACTCCTGGGCAAAGACGCAACTTACTTGCTGGACCATGAATGCCGCACCATCTCCAAAGATGTCTTGCATTTGCCCGGCTCAGATTTTATTGAGCGTGTTATGGTCGATACCGACCGCTCCCCTTCGGTTTTGCGCAATTTGCAGTTGATTTATAATACCGGCCGTCTCGGTGGTACAGGCTATGTCTCGATCCTGCCTGTGGATCAAGGCATTGAACACGCCGCCGGTGCTTCGTTTGCCCCCAACCCGATCTATTTTGACCCCGCCAATATCGTCAAACTGGCGATTGAAGGGGGTTGTAACGCCGTGGCTTCGACTTTGGGTGTTCTGGGTTCGGTTTCGCGCAAATATGCCCACCGCATTCCCTTTATTGTCAAACTCAACCACAACGAACTGCTCAGCTACCCCAATACCTTTGATCAGACCCTGTTCGCAGATGTCGACCAGGCCTTTAATATGGGGGCGGTTGCTGTGGGTGCCACAATCTATTTTGGCACCGAAGAATCCCGCCGCCAGATCTGGGAGATCAGCCAAGCCTTTAAATATGCCCACGAACTCGGCCTGGTGACCATCCTCTGGTGTTATCTGCGCAACAGCGAGTTCAAACAGGGAGACACCGATTACCACGTTGCTGCCGATTTAACCGGCCAGGCCAACCATTTGGGTGTCACAATCCAAGCGGATATTATCAAACAAAAAATGCCCGAAAACAATGGGGGCTACAATGCCCTCAAGTTTGGCAAGACCCACAAAAAAGTCTACGAACAGCTCAGCACCGATCACCCCATCGATCTGACCCGCTACCAAGTGGCCAATTGTTATATGGGCCGCGCGGGCCTGATCAATTCAGGGGGCGCATCTTCTGGCGAGTCCGATCTGGCAGAGGCTGTGCGCACGGCCGTGATCAACAAACGTGCCGGTGGCATGGGCCTGATCTCTGGCCGCAAAGCCTTCCAGCGCGATATGCAGACAGGGGCCGCCCTGTTACATGCCATTCAGGATGTCTATCTCTGCAATGATGTGACCATCGCTTAAAGGTCTTTAAATAGAAAGAGAGCGGATTATCCGCTCTCTTTTTTATGGGTATTTTTGCTCTGCTTCTGGGCTTTAGCTGGGGTCAGTCGGTGATTCTGACTCGGACTCTGACTCGGTGGAGGTAGAGCTGGATTCTGGGGGGGGTTCTGTTTGGTTTTTGGCAGGGCTTTTGGGGGCACCCGCTTGATTCAAGCTTTCTTCGAGCTGTTCGTTCAGGCTCAATAGCACCTGAGCTGTGGCGGCAGAAATCAGGGCCAGGCCTGTGAGGGTGGCGGCAGCCACAATACTGGGGGTGCCCAAGGTTTTGCGCGAAGCGCTATAAGATAGGCTGCCACCGAGGGCCGCAGCACCGAGGGAGAGATTGCGAATGAGTTTGAGGCGAGAAAAGAGTTTATTGAGGGCGGCTTGAGGTGATTCAGCGGTTTTGGCACGGGCATTTGGCATAAGAAGACTCCTGGCATGATGGCCCTATTCTAGCACAAAAGCAGTCAGGCCCTACATCGGGGTAAAATGGGAACATGGACATCCTCGAAGGCATTATTGAGCGCGTGACTTACCAGTCAGAGGCCTCTGGTTATGCCGTTTTAAAGTTGCTACCCCAAAGTCAGAAGCAGGGACAGCAACTGGAATGGGTGACCGCAGTGGGAGAAATGCCCCCAGTCTATGCTGGAGAATCTGTGCGCCTGCATGGGGCCTGGACATTGCATCCCAAACACGGCTCTCAGTTTCGGGCCAGCAAGATTGAAAAACTGATGCCAGCGACGGCTGTGGGCCTGGAGAAATACCTCGCTTCGGGTCTGATTCGCGGGGTGGGGCCTGTGACGGCCAAACGCCTGATCGGGGCTTTTGGCACAGAGATCATTGCTGTGATTGAGGGACAGCCTGAACGCCTGCAAGAGGTACCCAAAATTGGCCCGCGCAAACGTGCCATGATTGTCAGCAGTTGGAATGAACACCGTGAAATTCAAAATGTGATGATCTTTTTGCAGGAACACGGGGTCTCTACCACCTATGCTGTTAAAATTTTTAATAAATACCGCGACCAGGCCATTGCTGTGGTTCAGGCCAACCCTTATCGCTTGGTTGAAGATATCTGGGGGATTGGCTTTAAAACGGCTGATGCACTGGCCCAAAGCCTGGGCCTGGATCCGCACAGTCCCTTGCGCCTGCGGGCCGGGCTTTTTTATGCCCTGCAAAAAGCCAGTCAAGAGGGCCATCTCTATTTGCCCCGCATAGAATTGCTCGAAAAAACGGCGGCCTTGCTGGCGGTCGAACAAAATTTGTGTATTCCGGTTTTGGCTTTGCTGATTGCCGCTCAGCAATTGGTGGCAGAGAGTGACCTGGGCAATCCAGAGAACCCCGACCTCTATTTGCCAGATGCTTGGCAGGCCGAAAGTGAGGCTGCCCGGCTTTTGCGGTTGTTGCTCTCACGCGCTGAGCCGCCAGACCCGGCTGCCTTGCTGGCCTATCTGAAGGCGTTTGAAAGGGAGAATCAGATTGAATTGGCGCCAGAACAGCGCGATGCCGTGCGCTTGGCCGCAGCCAACAAGGTCTTTGTGCTCACCGGTGGGCCGGGCACAGGCAAAACCACGGTCAGTAAAGCCATTTTGGGTTGGTTTGCCCAGCAAAAATGCAAAATTCAATTGGCTTCTCCCACAGGGCGGGCGGCCAAACGCCTGGGTGAGGTGGCCGGTCGTCCGGCCAAAACCCTGCACCGCCTGCTGGAATTTGACCCCTCCAAACAGGCCTTTCTGCGTGACTTGCATTTTCCGCTGGAATTGGATTTGCTTGTGCTGGATGAGGTCAGTATGATTGACCTGCCCCTTTTTTATGCCCTGCTCAAAGCCCTGCCCGAAACGGCCCATCTGATTCTGATTGGCGACAGCGACCAATTGCCATCGGTTGGGCCTGGGGCGGTGCTCAGGCATATTCTCGATTCGGGCCAGGTTCCGGCGGTGATCCTCAAACAGATTTTTAGGCAGGCTGAAGCCAGTTTGATTGTGCGCAATGCCCACCGGGTCAACAGCGGGATGTTGCCAGAACTCTTGCCGCCCACAGGCAGTCACCGTGAAGCGGATGCCTTTTTTATGCGGGCCGAGAGCCCAGAGGCCATCTTAAATACTGTTCTTGATTTGGTTGCGCGCCGTTTGCCGTCAGCGGGCTACCGCAGTGAAGATCTGCAGGTGCTCTGCCCCATGCACCGGGGGCTGATTGGGGCTCAGCGCTTGAACCAGGAATTGCAGGCGGTCTTAAACCCCCCCAGCCCTCAAAAAAATGAGTTGATGCGCGGCAGTCGCATTCTGCGTCAGGGAGATCGGGTGATTCAATTGCGCAATAATTATGACCGTGCTGTCTTTAATGGCGATTTGGGCTGGGTGCAGGACCTCGATGGTGAAGAGCAGCTTTTAAAGGTCATTTTTGCTGAAACCCAAGTCGATTATGATTTTGCGGATATCGACGAGTTGGGGCTGGCCTATGCCCTCACTGTCCACAAATCCCAGGGCAGTGAATACCCGGTCGTGATTCTGCCCCTGAGTACCCAGCATTTTTTGATGCTGCAGCGCAATTTGCTTTATACCGCCATGACCCGCGCCCGAAAATTGTTGATTCTGGTGGGGCAGGTCAACGCGATTGAACTGGCGGTGAATAATTTTCAGCAGCAAAAACGCTACAGCCGTCTGGCTCAGCGCATACAAGCACCTTAAAAGCGAAGCACATTCAAAGCACAAGGCCCGCCTTGGGGGCGGGCCTTGGCTGTTTATTGGCTTAAACTAGGGATTCTGATTGACCCCTGCATTGGGGCCAGAAGTGGCGGTCAGACCGGCCACGGCATTGCCCGCACCGCTGTATTTGATCGAGAAGAACTTGCGTACGGTTCCCGTGGTGGGAGCCAGTAAGACCGTTCCACTGGTCGGAATACGGCTGATGCGATCCTGGGTATTGTTAACTGGCACGATATTAAATGAGCCGGCAGTGGGCACCAGATTCATGACATCGATGAAGTCAGCGGCATTGCCATTGGCTTGCATGACGACGGTGCCCGAGGTGGGTACCAGATTGACCTGGAGATTGGCTCCGGGCACCAAGTTGACGGCTTCACCCACGGTGGGCGCGACCGCTGCTGTGAAGGTGATCTGAGAACCCGTAATACCGCCTGCTGCAATGGTTGCAACGGTTCCGCTGGTTCCAAATCGGACTCTGTCTCCAGGAGCCAATCCTGCAGCACTCGCAACTGTAATGGTTGTGCCATTTACAATTGTTGCCACAGTGGTCGATGTGAGTGGGCTGCTCAATTCAACTGCATTGCCCACTTTGCTGATAATGGTCCGGGTCAGTCCCAGTGTGGGAAATCTCAACGTATTGCCCACGGCCATTGCCGCCACTGAAAGTGAGGGATTGTTGGCCGGAGAGACGCCCGCATTGGTATTATCCAAAGTAATTCTGGCGGCAGCCGTGCCATCGCCATTATTTGCGGCTGGAATGGTTGTAAAGATGGCGTTGTTTAACTCCAGGGTATTGCCAACAATCGTGATGGTTCTAGAAAGACCTGCAATCGAGACCTGATTATTTGAGGCAAACCCTTGGGTGGCAGAGACGCCCACACCACTGCCAGCAGTGCCATCTCCAGTGGTATTGGTAATGGTCATAGAGATCGGTTGATCCAATTGAACGCGGGCGGGGGTGGAGAGAATATTGGCAATGGTGCGAACCTGCCCATTCATTCTTACTTTATCCCCGTTGTTAAAGCCTGTCGTGGCATTAACCACAATCTCGCTGCCTGAGGCACCTGTGCCGGTATTGGTGGCGGCAATTTGCATACTGGCAAGCGGCTGATTGAGTTCCAGTGTGCTGCCGTTCAGAGTCATGGTGCGCAATTGCGTGCCAAAACTGGAGTGAGACACCGTGCGGCCCGTGACAAAATTGGTGGTACTGCTGACCGTGATGCCTGTGCCAGCCATACCATCACCCAGATTGGTGTTGGGGACCGGTGCTGTGGCCACGGGTTGATCCACAATCACGTGGGTGGCATCGGGGCTGCTGACCAAATTCCGCACCACTGTAAAGGCAGTGCCTGTGCCTTGGCCGACGGTGATGCTCACGGTTGGAGAACCCGCCACCACAGAGCTGGCATCCACCACAAACCCACCGTTATTGGTGCCGTCACTGGTGTTGCCTGCTTGAATTTGGGCAAAGAGTACGTTGTCAAGTTCAATTTTGGGGCCGGTGGTTGGCAGGCCTTGAATGGTGCGGATTGTGCCTCCAGCCAAAACATTGACAAAGTCTGCCACTGTCAGTGCGCTGAAGGTATCTGTAATTTTGTCGACCAAGAGCCCATTGCCCACCGCACCGTTGCCGGTATTGGTGCTTTGAATGGTGGAGGTAAACAAGGCGGAATCAATGGTGACCCGATTGCCGTTTATGGCATTAACCGTGCGTTTGAGGCGGTTGACCTTGCCGCCCGTGGCGAGGTTGTCTACAACCACTGTCGGAAAGGGGTTTGTATTAAACTTGGTGCTTTCCGTGCCCGTTAAGAGCAGCCCGCGATTGGCTGTGCCATCGTTGGTGCCATTGTGGGCATTGGCATTGGTGATATTGGCGGTATCAAGTGTACCGACCAAGCCTGTGACATCGATGGTCGCATCATTGGTCCAAATGCCGGAAGTGACGGCGTTATTTTCCAATGCACCACCGTCAGTGGCTGCGTTGGGGCCAAATTGGAGGTAGTCGCGATAATTGGTGTCGGTAGCGGTGACCGTGCAAGCGGCATCGGTACAGAGCGCCACTTGGGTCAGATTTGCCGCACCCGCAGTGGGGTTAAAGCGCATTTCGGCCAAGCCAGTGCCTGTGTAGAGATTGGTGGCCGTGCTGCCACCGGCGCGGTTGATATTGATCACCGTGACCGCACCGGGAGCCAAGGGGGGCGTTTCTGCCGGGATGGTGAAATCTGCTGAGGTTCCTGCGGTATCTGTGTAACGCAGGTGCCAACCCGCGATACTGGCCGAGCTGGAGCCTTTGTTCAGCAATTCCACAAATTGGTTGCTGCTATTGTCGGGGTTGGTAAAGACCTCGTTGATCACGATGTCGGTATTCAAAAACGGTGTGGTACTGGAGCCGTTTTTGCCGGTGGTGGTATTTTTTACCAACAACACCCCCGTTTTGGCTGTGGCGGGAATCGGCAGTGTGATTTTGTGGCAATTGGGGTCTGTTGTGTTGTCCACAGCGCTGATCGTGGTTTGGTTCGTGCCGCCAAATTCCACATTATAGACATCGGCATTGGCACCGAAGTTTTCGCCTTCCACGACCATACGCAGGCCTTCGCCACCAGAGTTGGGTGAGAAGCGGTGAACGAGAATATCCCGAATTTCGACCGTGAAGACCTTGCTGGTGCGGTTATTGTCGTTGTCGGAAACCCGCACGGTAAAGGTGGAGGAGCCCGTGGCGGTCGGTGTTCCGGTCAGATTGCCAGTGCTGGAAAGCGTCAGGCCTGCTGGCAGGGTGCCGCTGCTGACTTCCCAGGTATAGGTGCTATTGCCGCCTGTGGCCGCCAATTGACCCGAAAAATTGGTGCCGCAACCGGTGCGAACATAAGCCCGGTTGACAATCCCGATCGGCAGGGCTGCCGTTAAGATCGAAATATTGGAATCGGTGCGGTTGATGGTGATGCTCAGCGCTTTGGTGGCCACCTGACCACGGGCATCCACCACTTTGACCGTAAAGGTCTCTTCACTTTGCAGTTTGGGCGTGCCGCTGATTTCGCCGGTTGAAGCGTTGATGCTCAGCCCATCGGGCAAAGCGCCGCTGCTGATACTCCAAGAGTAAGGAGCTGTTCCTCCGCCTGCATTGACGGTCTGGGAATAACGGCGATCAATGGTGCCGCTGGCCAGGCTGGTGGTCAAGACGCCGACAGAGTTAATGCCGCTGTTGGTGTCGGAGACCAAAATAAACATACTGCGGCGAGAGGCATTGGCTGCGGTATCAATGGCTTGAACCTCAAAGCTGAAGGTGCCTGTTTGGGTGGGTTTGCCAAAGATCTGGCCAGTGGCCTGATCGAGAATTAAGCCATTGGGGAGACTGCCCGAAGCCAGATTCCAGCGGTAGGAGCCGCTGCCGCCAACGGCACTTAATGAGGCGGTATAGGTGAAGTTGAGTGCGGCGGTGGGCAAAGTGCCTGAAGAGATGGCCAATTGTCCGGGGCCGACCGAGGGCGGTGGGGTGGGAATTAAGGGGCCCGCTGACGAACCGGGCAGGGGGGTCTGTCCGGGGAGGGGAGTCTGACCAGGGCCTGGTAAAATAGGCAGCAAGCTGGAACCAGGCAGCGGTGTGGGGGCGATCACCGAGGGAACGGGTACCGGAATGGGTTTGACATTGGTGGGTTGTTGGGGAGGGGGGCCACAACTTGTCATTAGTCCGACTATGCTGGATAAAAAGATGACAGTACCAGATTTTCCAACTCGTTTGCTCATGAAGGTATCCTTTTCGATCAGATGCGAAATTTTCAGTCCCAAAACAGACAGAATTCATTTTAGCACAGCTTTTTTGGGATTTCTGCAGGCGGGTAATCAGAGTCCGGGAAGGACATGCTTTTTTGCAGAGCTGGGGTCTAATTACATCTGCCCATGCTAGTTGTACCCGTTTTTTTTGTCTTGTGGTGTGACGAAGGTCTCATTTGAGGTGTTGGCTGGGTTGCGGCGGGTTCAAGAATTGTATCGCAAAATATAAAAAGTAACCCTTGATTCGAGCCGCCAAAAAGCTCAAATCCCGCCGATTTCGGCGGGATTTTTTTGCTGGGGACCTATTGCCCTCCCTGGGTGACCACACCCCCGTTAATCACAACTGGGGCGCGAACCGGGCGGGGAGCCTGGCGTACTGGGGCTGGTGGGGGAGCTGCCTGCCGGACGGGGGCCTGGCGTACTGGCGCGCGGTAGGTATTGCGGGGTGGGGTATAAGCTGGCGCGCGGTAGGTATTGCGGGCCGGTGGATTATAAGCGGGGGCCGCAGGCTGAGAGCGATCGATCAATTTACTGATGTCTTCTTCAGTTGGATCTTCTTCTTTTTCTTTGGTCACCGTTTTGACGGGTGTTTTTTCTTCTTTAACAGAGGTGTCAGTGGTATTGCTGGATTCAAATTTTCCCTGCAGGGCATCTTCGATCTCTTGAATGGTGTATTGTTCAGGCTGAATGCTCTGATCTCCCGAAGACCGCTGGATGACATCAAATTTGCCATTGCTCTGTTTGAGCAGGCTCATCAATTTGACGCGCTCATCGGGCACTGCGACTGTAATTTCACGGGGCACGCTGCCAGAGTTGGTATTTGTGTTGTTTTCGGCACTGAATTGATTGCCCACGGCCAAAATTTTGGCCCGTTGCAAGAGCGGAATCGAAATAATTTTGCCTCTGCGCACGGGGTTTAAATCGCTGATGGCAGCAATGACATCGACATAATCACCGGGTTTCATCAGATAGGCATTGTCGGTGGGAACGGTAATGGCCCGGTGACCCTCAGGGATTTGTGTTGCCAAGCCCGTGCTGGCATTGGGATCGGACATGCGCCCGGTCATCAGCATTTCACCTTTGTAGAGCTGGGTCATGGTCAACATACCCAAGACCACTGTGGTTTTGTTTTTCTCAATGATGGTTGCCCCTTCGGGGACATATGCCGCAGGCACTTCTTTGATTTGGACCATGTCTTCACTTAATGGGGTGCGGGGGGGAACATCTTTGGCCAGGGTCACCACACGCACGAGCTTGGATTTGCCTTTGAGTGGCTCGGCAATGCCGGTTAAATACGTCATTGAGAGAATCGTCGCGATGCCTGCAATTCCGAGGGAGATCACCAGCATTTTGCGGTTGACTTCGAGCTGTTGGAGTTTTTCGAGTAAAGGCCAGCGTTTGGCTGGGGTTTCGCCGCTGGCGGGGCCTGCGTTTTGCCCTGAGCCTTGCCCAAGGTCGCCCCCGGAGCCCTGCCGATGGGAGGAGGCTGTTTCGGTGGGATCTTGGAAGATCGATGCATCGAGATCCGCTGTGCCCGGCAATTCGTCAGTAAAACTGGGTGCAGGGCGGCGAAAGGAGGGGCGAACCGCCGTTTCTGCCTCGATTTGAACCGGAGGCAAATCCTGGGTATCTTGTTGATTGACACGCAATTTATTGCGCAGATGATCCATTGATGACACGTCTCTCTACCTCCCTGAGCGCCCAAATGCCTGGGGCGTTGTATATATGGTAATTATAGTCTTGCCCACTTGGGCGCTTGTGCCACTCAGGGCTCCGATGGTTAAGTAAGCATTAAGTTTGGATTTTGTATGGGATAAATTCAACATAAAAACCTCGGGCTCAGGGCTTTTTTTCAGGGCTTGAACCCAGATTTGGGCTTCACTCAAGCTGGGGAAATCCAGTTTCCAGTCACGCTGCTGGGTCAAAGCCAAATAATGGGCCAAAACCTGCGTGTGAGGACGGGGACTGAGTTGGATATAAACAGGTGTTTTGCCTCCGGCCTGCAACGTCTTAAACGGGGTTTGGGGCAGCAACAAGGCGTCTAGGGGTGTGGCATAAGGCGCCGAGGCCTGGGCTGGCATACCCAGACAGGCAAGTAAGATGATCAAACCGAGCCAAATGGCGTGTCTCTGAAGCATTTTTCCCCCTGATCCGATTATGCGCCTTGCAGCGGGATAAGACAAGCAGATCTTGGCCTGGGCTGAAAGAGCGATGCTCAGTGGTATAATTGGGTCAATCTCACGCTTTCAGACAGGATTCTCTCAGCCATGGCGGATGAAACCCAGGAACTGAATTATTTTCTCAATCAAAGCCTGTCAGGGGTTCCTGATGACATTGCTTCGTTGGTGATTGATGCTTTGGCGCTGCTGAGTACCGAAAAATCTCTGGTGGCTGATCTTGGCCCACAAATGAGTTATGCCGAAAAAATTGATACTGTGCGCTACGCCTACACAGCATTGGTCAATTATCTGATTGAACAGCGCCTGGGATCGCTCACTCCCGCTCAACGCCTCTTTTTAAATACCGGTGCCATTGCCGATCAGATCATTTTCGAAGATCAAAAAGGCAAACAATTTATTCTGCAATTGCTTGATCCGGTGCTCTACCGGCGTTTAAGTGAGATCACCCTGGGGCTTGAAAATGCCCACTTACCTGTCTGGAGCCACACGGTGTATCGCTGTGAAGACCAGTACAATGCCATTGCCCTGGGGGTGCTTGAGCCCGAAGGGCTGGATAAAAAAAGCCTGGCCAAATTTCGTGCGACGCGCAGCCTGGATACCCAAATTGCGCTCTCGCGGGAGCAGACGACCATTCTCAACAATACCTACTATGCCCTGCTCAACCAAAGCCGGGAGTTGTTTCGCCGCATGGATGGCCTGATGATTGATTATAAACAGGCGGCCATGCAGATTCCCAAAATGGAAGAGATGTTGGCCAAGGCCCGCTATTACAATCAAGTGGTGGGGCTGCGTGAAGTGCCTTATGAAGAGCGGGATGAAATTTCCCATATTTTGCGGGATCCTACCTATCGCCGTTTGGGGCAAGATCTGGAAGCACATGCAGAACGCATGGCCCAGATTGCCAGTCAGATGCAGACCCACAGTGTGGAAATTGATCTGCAGAATAAAAAACTCAAAGAAATTACCGGCAAATTGATCAAAGCGGGAACCCAAGACATTGGCAGTGTGCGCGATCGCGATGACCTGATTTTTGACGAAGAGACCATTCGTCTGATCAAAAACAATGTATCCGCAACAGGCAATTATGCAGTTGCGGGGGCACGCAAATCCCCGTTTAAAATTCCCGAAAGCACGGCCCGGATTTTACTCGATGTGCAACTCAAACACTGCCCTGACCCGATCCAAGACTGTTTGGCTACCTTGCAAAATGTGAGTTTGGGACTCGACAAAATTCTCAAAATTCACGTCAATCTCTTTGAGCAAGATGAAGCGGGCAATCCTATTTTGCCGCCTTTTTTAATTGAGCCGATCCGCAATTATGTGGACTGGACCGGAGAGCGTTTTGTGGTGGGATTTGTCAGCGCAGAACCCCCCCGTCAGGGTGTGAAAGTCTCATTTTCGGCCCTGGAAATGAGTCTACTCAGGGCCTGTGGCATGTATGCCTTTCGCGATCGGATTTTTGATTACCGTGGCAATCGCCTGGAAGGCAATCTCATGGCCGATTATTCTGCCCGTCTGGAGTCCCAGACGGCGGTCAAATGGGTGGGTGAAGAAAAGAAATACAAATTGGTGACCGTCATGCAAGAAGTCGACTCTTCAGGGCGCGCAGAAGCCGTGAGTGATTATATGGAATTTCTTTTTCATGCGGCCAATGATTTCCCTGCGCCTTTGGGAATCAGCAAGCGCAAATTGGCGATTATGCTCAAATATATTCTGATTGACAATCTGTCCCATACCATTGCCCTTTTATTGCGCTATGTCGCAGATAAAGAGCCTGAAGAGGCCAAAGATATTCTGCTCTGGCATGCCAATTACGATCGCATGCGGGCCCGGCAGTTAATTGCCTCCGCCTGTCAGGATTATCCCGCTCTGGTCAATGAAAATGAAAAGGCCTATACCACCAAAATTTTGGGGCAAGTGACATGAAAATTTTGCTTTTAAATGGGCCCAACCTCAATTTATTGGGCGAACGTGAACCGGGAATCTATGGGGCCATGACGCTGCCTGAACTGGAAGCGGCTTTGCAAAGCCAGGCTGAAAATCTGGGTGCAGAATTGATCTGCCAGCAAAGCAATCACGAAGGCCAGTTGATCGATTGGCTGCATCAAGCGCGTAGCTGGGCCCAAGGTGTGATTTTTAATCCGGGTGCTTATACCCACAGCAGCATTGCCTTGGCTGATGCCATCAGCGCCACCGGTCTGACCGTGATCGAGGTGCATCTGAGCAATATCTACAAACGTGAGACCTTTCGGCACCATTCCATGATTGCACCCGTGGCCTGGGGCCAGATCTCTGGGCTGGGAACAGAGGGCTATTTCTTGGCCTTAAACGCCTTGCTTAAACGGGTTGGGTCCGGTTCAGCTTAAGCCGTCTGTGTCAAACAGCGGCAATTGATCGCCAAGTGGGTTGGTTTTGGGCGGTGGAAACCCCAAATGGACGTAAGCCTGGGGGGTGACGACCCGGCCGCGTGAGGTGCGCTGCAAAAACCCTGTTTGCATCAAAAAGGGCTCGTAGACCTCTTCGATGGTGGTGGTGTCTTCGCTGATTGCGGCCGCCAGGGTATCAATGCCAACAGGCCCGCCTTGGTAATTGCGAATGATCGTCTCCAAAAGCAGGCGGTCGGTGGGGTCGAGCCCAAAGCGATCGACCTGCAGCAAATCCAGGGCCTGTTCTGCCACTTCGGCGTCGATTTCTGTTTTGCCTTGCACTTGGGCAAAGTCGCGCACCCGCTTGAGCAGGCGATTGGCCACGCGGGGCGTGCCCCTGGCCCGTCGTCCCATGGCTTGGGCACCTGCCGGAGCGAGTTGGATCTCCAGCAATTTGGCGCTCTGCAGTAGAATTTGCTGCATCTCAGCTTCGGTGTAAAAGCGCAGTCGTTCGACCAGACCAAAGCGGGCCCGCAGCGGGGCTGAAATAGCCCCTGCGCGGGTGGTGGCACCAATTAAGGTGAAGCGTTTGAGTGGCAAGCGTTTGATTCGGGCGGCCTGGCCCTTGCCGATCGTGATATCCAACATAAAGTCTTCCATCGCGGGATAAAGCATCTCTTCGGTCACGCGGTTGAGGCGGTGGATCTCATCGATAAAGAGAATATCCCCGGCTTGGAGCGAGAGCAAGAGCCCAGCAATATCGCGGGGGCGCTCCAGCGCTGGGGCCGAGGTGATGCGAATCTGGGTTTTCATCTCAGCAGCAATGAGCATGGAAAGCGTGGTTTTTCCCAGGCCCGGCGGGCCATAAAAGAGCAGATGATCGAGGGGATCTCCGCGTTGAAGGGCTGCGGCAATGGTCACTGCCAGACTCTGTTTCAGTTCGTCTTGGCCGAGGTATTCTTTTAAATTGCGCGGACGCAGGCTAAGTTCTCCCTGATCTTCGCGGATCGGTTCGGGTTGTACCACCCGTGGTGGGGGGACAGGCCGGGCAGCACTGCCATCAGAAGGCAGAATGGCCATTATTGGATGATCCGATAGCTATAGCTGAGAATGTCAACGTCGTTTTGAGTCACACCAGCGGGCAGCTGGGGCAGGGGTTTGCCAGGAATTTGGCGCAGGGCCAATTGTGCGGTTTCGTCGCGGTCTTGAATTGGGTTGTTGAACTGGGTGGTTTTAATGGCAAAGGGCAGATTGTTACGCCAATAGTCAAAGACAAAGCCCTGACCGCCTTCGTCGATATTGTCTCCTGTGCCAATTTGAAAGACCAAATTATTGGGGGCGTTTTCGATTCCCGAGGTTAAATCTGCCAGTCGGATTTGCACTTCAAAGGTGGATGGGCTTTTTACGCGCCAGAGTGTGTTAAAGGGATAATTGGCCTGCACAATTTCGGGTTTTTGGCCCGCATTGAGTTTGCCGCGTCCCATAATACCTTGGCCGTCGACAGAGCCCTTTAAATAGTAAAAATCTGTCCAGAGCGAGGTTTGATCGCCGGGCAACAGGCCAATAAAAGGCAGACGTCCATCCAATACCTGGGGGCCAAAATTCAGGGCAGGCCCGTTAAAACGGGGGCCATTGATGGATGCGTCGATATCTTGGCCCTTTTTGTCTGAGGGCGCGTAAACAGCAATATAATAAGTGATGTTGGGGTTGTTGAGCGCCAATTTGCCTTTGACACTGAATTCAAATACCACTTGTTTTTGGGTCGCTGCAACACCGCGGGTGACTTTATTGGCACAGCCCAAAAACAAAAAAAAGGCCACAAAAGGCAACAGAAGATAAGAATTGCAGAGACGTTTTGGCATATACATCTACAGGGGGGTTAAAGCTTTAAAAAAAATGGGCATTACTGGACTCGAACCAGTGAAACCTCTGCCGTGTGAAGGCAGCGCTCTACCAACTGAGCTAAATGCCCGAAACAGATCTATTATAACGCAGCTTTAATCTTGCGGGGAGGGGGTTGGCAATTTGAAGAGAATGGCCTCTTGTTTTGCCAGAACCTGCTCCAATTCTTCGGCAGAAAGATAATCCAATTGGATCAAGATTTCACCGAGCAGGACCTGAGACTCTTCTTGCAGGTGCAGGGCTTTTTCGAGCTGTTTTTCGCTGATCTTTTTCTCTCGCAGCAACATCGCTCCGAGGCGGTTGTCGTGGCGCTGCTGGCGCAGGGCTTCTTTGAGTTCTTCGGGGCTGCACAGACCCCGCTCAACCAGAATAAAACCCAACATGCGGCCACTGCGCTTTTGCTCAAGCAGCGCTGCATCCAATTGTTCCTGGCTGACAATTTCACTGCGCAGCAAAACCTGGCCCAATTTGGTCTCTTCGCGTTGCTGTTCAATGGCCCTCGCAATTTGCTCTTGTGAACAAATGCCCTCGGAAATCAGAATTTGCCCCAGCAGCTTATGGGGTTGTTGATCTTTCACGAGCAAGGCATGTTGCAATTGTTCTTGGGTCAGGGCCGACATGCGCAGCAGCACTTGGCCAAGGCGTTGGGGTTCGACGGGTTCATGGGGGGAAACGGGCCAAAAGCGTTGAAACAATTCTTTCAGTTTGTCACCAAACACGGTATTGCCTGTCCTGAGTTTTAATAGGGGAATTATAACACACTGCCAGAATCGGGCTGTTCGCTTAAAATACCTGTATGATTGGGTTGGAATACAATTGTGGGTCGGGTTTGGCCATTTTCGAGGGTCTGAATCAGACGCAATTGCAGCAGTGAGGGGTTTTTATCAAACATGCGGGCGGCATTGGCCAAACTGCGCAAATTGGCCTGTTCCCCACGGGATTTTTCCAGGGCTGCCTGGGCCTCTTTTTGCACCTTGAGCACCTGGGCATAGGCCCGTTTGAGCTCTCCCGGCAGCATGATGTCTTTGACCGCCAGTGTTTTTAGGGTCAAGCCCAATTCGGCCAAAGCCGGTTGCGCTTTTTCCTGTAATTGCGCCAAGAGACCCGCCTGATCAGCCAAGAGGTTTTCGAGGGGGTAGCTCTGCACGCTTTCACGCAAAAGCAATTGCAGACGCAAATAGAGGGCATTTTGGTAATTGTCGACCCCGTGCAGGGCTTTAACGGGATCTTGCAACTCAAATTGCAGTACCAGACTGATTTTGAGCTGAATCCGATCGGCGGTTAAAATCTCTTGGCCAGGCAGGGTCAAAAATTGGGGGCGCAAATCGAGTTTGCGCACTTCTTCGTGGCCCCGGCGCAGATGATAGCGGCCCGATGTGAGGGTGGCAATGTGTTTGCCATTGTGGTATTTAAATCCGGTTTCGTATTCATAGACCGTGACATGTTCAAAGAGCTTTTCCCAAACCAAGATCAGCATCAAGACAAAGATGCCCATCAATACTGTCAAAAGCCAGTTCATATTTGCATTTTCCTTTTGTTGCTGAGCCGAAACCTGATTGTCCCGCCGCCTGGGCGGAGGTCTGAACCTGCAGGGCCCATTGGGGGGTGTCCGTAAACACGGGTTGACAATCAGATTCCAGCGGATGGGAGTCGAACCCGTAAGTGAAACAGGCGGCAAGCCTGTTTTGACCTGGGGCGATGGGCAAAACCCGCAGCGTGATACGCCAAGGGCTGCGCGCTAATTCCCACTGTATTCTGACATTTTGGGGCCTCGAATACAAGCGCAAATGGCCCAAATTTAGGCTATACTTGACCATTCACGCAAAACCACTTGTGTCTAAATGAGGAGCCATTAAAGATGTTGATTCAGAGAGCCTTGGGGATGCTGGCTGCAGGAACCCTGATTGCCATGACTGTGCCACAGATGTCTGGAATGCTGAGCTTGGCTGAAGCCCGCAGCCATGCCAAACACCGCCAGACGATCTATGTCAGTACTGCTTCCGAATTGCTGAAGGCGATCGCCCCTCAGCGCACCATTGTGCTGCGCCCCAATACCTATAATCTCAGTGGTTTGGCTGTTCCAGCCAATCATCCCTATTTGGCCCGCGACAAAGATACCGGCGGGCTGATCATTAAAAACGTCTCCCATTTGACCCTGCGCGGTGAAGATGTGCGCGCCACCAAAATGGTGATCAGTGAATTGGCACCCCATGTGCTGAGTTTTGAAAACAGCCGCCAGATTCAGCTTGAATCCTTGGAAATTGGTCACGTGCCGCAGTCCCAGGCCATTTGTTTGGGGGCTGTGCTGGGCTTCCATTCCAGCCAAAATATCTCATTGCGCAATCTCAACCTTTTTGGCAGCGGCACCTTTGGCCTGTGGCTGGAAAACACCCGGCAACTCAGTCTCGACAATTCGGTGATCAAAGAGTGTTCACAGGGCATTGCATTTTTGTCTGCCTCGCGCCAAATTACCTTCCGCAACAGCATTTTTGTCGACAATGCAGGTGGGTTGAACCTCTGGGGGCATTCCCAAGCCCGTGTGGTGGGCAGCCAGTTTATTCACAACCAGGCCCAGAAATCCAAAGATTACAGCAAGGCCCTGCTCTCGGTCAAAGGCCCCGGTCGCTTGCAAATCAGCCACTCCCAACTCACAGACAATGCTGCTGAGTCGCTCAAAGGTGAGGGGGCAGCTCAGATTCAGCTCTTTGCCAATTATATGCATCACAATCGCTATTCCCGCTGAGCTCAGGCAAACGCGATATGGCTCCTGTAGACGAAACGCCCTCTCAATCCCAAACTCAGGCCGCAAAGCCGCCGCGCAAGCGCATCTTGCGCCGCTATTTCGAGATTTTGGGTCTGCTGATCTTGGCGCTGCCTTTGGCGGGTTTGTTGTTTTTGAATCAACAGGCCGAAAAATTGCTCTATTACAAATATGGCAAAGCCAAATGGGCCATGCAGCGCCCCGCGATTTGTTCGCCTGCGCGCAAGGCGATGGTCTATGCCGATCAACGTCCGGGGCAGCGGGGCGACAAACCGTTGGAGTTGTCTTGTGAAGAAGCCCTTGCTTTGCCCGCTCTGCACAGTGAAATCACCAATGCCGAGGGCCTGAAATTGCACACGGTGCGCCACCTGACGGGCCCCGAGCCCCAGCGCCCTTGGCTGGTGTATATTTCGGGCACCACCAGTACCTGGTTGGATGCCACCCGCTATCTGCCGATGGCCAAGCGACTGGGCTTTAATCTGGCCAGTCTGGACATGAGCAACCACGGTATTTCAGGCAATAATGGCAAAGGTGTGGGGTTTGGCTGTCGCGAAAAGGCCGATGTCACAGCCATGGTGGATTTGATTGCCACAACTTACCCCCAAGCGGATCTGTTGCTGGCAGGCACGTCCACGGGGACAATGGGCATTGCCAATGCCGCTGAAGCCCTGCTCAAGGCCCCGTATGCCAATCGGATTGTGGCAGTGGTACTCGAAAATCCACCCCCTTCTGTGCGGGCCCTGGTGGCCAATAAAGCACGCTCTCTGCCTGGTTTTCTCTCGGATGTGACCACGGCTTTGGCGGGCTTACATGCCGGGCAAGATTTTTTTAGCTGTGCGCCCACGGCAGTGCTCAAACACCTCAAACGCCCCACCCTGGTTCAAACCGGTGCGAAAGATGCTCTGGTGACTGTCGATATGGCTGAACAGGCCTATTTGGCACTGCCGCAAGGTTATCCCCATCAATTCAGGGTCTTTGCCTATGCCGATCACGCTGCACTCTGGAATGCCCAACCCCTTGAGTTTGAGCAGGAATTTAAGCAGATATGGCAGACCGGCCTGCGCTTTCGGACCCAGTGAAAAACCCCAACAAAGCTCTGCCACTGACCATCACCCTGGGTTCGATCTTGCTGGTCTTTTGTTTGGCGCTCACCACCCTTTGGAATATTGTCTTGATCTACAATACCCTGCAGCTCAAAGCCTATGCGGGCCCGCATCTCAAGACGATTTGGTCGCAGTGGGTGATTCTGGGGGTGGGCAGCACCTTGTTTGTGATCATTATCACAGGCATTATTCTCTTTATTGTCTTTATGTCGCGCCAGATTATTCTCAATCAATTGCAAAAAAACTTCATCGACAGCGTGACCCACGAACTCAAAACCCCTCTGACCTCGCTGCGTTTATATGTTGAAACCCTGCAACGCCATCGGGTTGAACCCGAAAAACAGGCTTGGCTCTTGGAGACCATGCTCAAAGATATTGAACACTTGGATTTGCTCGTCAGCCATGTGCTTGAGGCCGTGAGAATTGAATACCGCCGCGATCCAGAACGCCTGGACAGGGTCGATCTCAACCTGCTTTTGCAAGATTGCAAAGAGACCCTGACTCGGCGTTACAGCCTCTCAGAAGCGGCGATTCAAATAACGGGTCAGGCCCAGCCATTGCGTTCGGATCCAGTTGGTCTGCGTTTGGTCTTTATGAATCTGCTTGATAATGCGATCAAATACTCACCCGACAATCCGGCCATTCAGATTCAGATTGGGCCTGAAAATGGGACCTTTTTAAATGTCACCATTGCTGACCAAGGCTTGGGGATTCCCGAGACCGAAATCAAAAAAATATTTAGGCGCTTTTACCGTGTCAGTGGACACGAAGCCACCAAGGGAAACGGCTTGGGCCTGTTTATTGTGGCTGAGACCCTGCGCCAGCTCAAGGGCAAAATTCAGGTCAGCAGTCAGGTGGGGGGTCAGGTGGGCGGTTTGGGGCGGCAGTCGGGCAGCACCTTTAAGGTCAGTTTGCCACTGGATTGAGTCCTGAGCGCATTAGACTTGCCACCATTGACCCGGATCACTGAGTGCCTCGGCTGGGATGCGGGCTTCGCTGGCCTGGCAGAGAGGATGGGGATAGTGTGGCTGGATGCCATATTCAGGTGGATAAAGTACCTGGCAGAGGTAAAGGCCCTGAGGGGGGGCCAATTGGCCTTGGGGCTCGGGGGGGAGGATTTTTGCACTCAAAATTTGTGTCAGATAATCCGCGGGCAAGCGGCCCCGTGCCATGTCCAGGGCGGTGCCTACCAAGCGGCGCACCAACGACGTCAGAAAGCGGTTTGCGATGATTTCGAGGGCATAAAATTCGCCTTGGGGCCGCAACTCACTGAAATAGACGCGCAAATGGCTGTCTCGCTGATTGGGCTGGGAGCGGGCCAGTGGGCCAAAATCGTGTTGGCCTTGGCATTGAGCCCAAGCTTCTGCCAAGGCTTTGACCTCTACCGCAGAGCGCAATTGCCAACACAATTGGCTTTGAAAGGGATCTGGGGCCGAATTCAGGCGCAGCAAATAGCGGTAATGCCGGCCCCGGGCACTGAAGCGCGCGTGGAAATGGGCCGGTACCGGCCAAAGGCCTTTTAAAGCCAGGTCTTCGGGCAAAAAATGGGGCAATAAACGCCTGAGTTCAGATGCTGGAAAGGGCAGTTGGGCGCTGAAGCTGACCACCTGTCCATGGGCATGTACGCCAGCGTCGGTGCGACCAGCGACGGTGACGGGACAGGGCTGTCTGAGCAATTGTTTGAGGGCCCGTTCCAGTTCTGCTTGCACCGTGCGCTGTCTTGGCTGGGTCTGAAAGCCCTGAAATTGGCTGCCATTGTAGGCAATTTGTAGGGCCCAGTGGGAATGCGGCATTCTGGCTTTTCCTGTCGTTTTGGGATCGGTTTTAGCATAACATGCCCGGCGGGAAAAAGCCGCTGTAGCCACTGTGTTAGAATAAAAACAACCTTTCCCCCGAGCGTATTACCCCATGGGACAGCTCACATCTTCGCTGATTATTCGCCTGATGCAGGTCAACCAACCGCATATGGGTCAGATTTATCTGCCTTATGCCGCTGGCTTGCTCGAAAGTTATGTGCGCGGTCAGGCCCAGAACCCCTCCCGCTATACTTTTTTGCCGCCACTCTTTCGCCGCATGGCTCTGGAACAGGCTGTTCAAGCTTTTCGCTTGGTTGATGTGGCGGGTTTTAGCCTCTATACCTGGAATGCCCGTTTTTCGCTGGCGGTGGCCGAAGCACTTAAGCGCCGTCAGCCCCAGACCCTGATTGTGGTCGGTGGGCCACAGGTGCCTGAGCGTTCGGAGCGTTTTTTGCGTGACCATCCCTGGGTGGATCTCTGTGTCCATGGCGAAGGTGAACGCAGTTTCTTGGCCCTTTTGGAGGCCTTACCCGGTGCTGACTGGACGGGAATCCCCGGTATTTCTTATCTCAAAGCGGGCGCGTATTTTCGTCAGGCCAATGCGCCCCGCATCCAAGATCTGGAAGAAATTCCCTCTCCCTACCTGAGCGGGGCCTTTGATTTGCTGATGAAAACCCATCCCTCAGAAGACTGGATCGCTCTCTGGGAGACCAATCGGGGCTGTCCGTTTTCGTGCAGTTTTTGCGATTGGGGCTCGGCCACCCGCAGCAAGGTCTTGGGTTTTGGTGAGCAACGCCTGGGTGCTGAAATAGCCTGGTTTGTCAAACACCGCATCAAGGTGGTGTTTAGCTGTGATGCCAATTTTGGCATTCTTAAACGCGATCAAGCTCTTACCGAGGCCATGATCAAAGCTCATCAAACCCAGGGTTTTCCCCAGACCTTCGTGATTCAGAACACCAAGAATGTCACCGATCGGGCTTACCAGATTCAAAAGCGCCTCTGTGAAAGTGGCTTGAATCAGTCCGCCACGCTCTCGTTACAATCCCTCAACCCCGAGGTGCTCAAAGCCATTCGCCGCGAAAATATCTCTTTGCAGAGCTACCGCGAATTGCAAATCCGCTTTCGCCGCGATGGGGTGCCCACTTATACCGATATGATTATCGGCCTGCCGGGAGAGAGCTACGACTCTTTTGCCGAGGGCATTTCCCAGGTAATCAGCGAAGGCCAACACCACCATATTCGCTATTTTAATTGTTATGTCTTGCCCAACGCCGAATTGGGCGATCCACTTTACCAAGCCGAATATGGGGTGGAGTATGTCACCATTCCCTATGTCTTTTCCAACGATGCGGTGAGTGAGTCCCGCGATGGTTTGGGCGAGCAGCAACAAATGGTGGTGGCCTGCAAGAGCTATACCCGAGAAGATTGGGTCAACATGAAGACCTATGCCTGGTTCAGCGAATTGCTGCACTTTAACCGCAAACTCTTGCAATTGCCGTTGATGCTGCTCAATCTGGAGTTGGGTCTGTCTTTTCGCTGCCTGTTTGAGGCCTATATGCGTCCCCAGCCCGCCCAGGCCTGGATGCTGGAGGATATCTGGCGGTTTTTTCTGCGCAAGGCCCGTGCCGCAAGTGAGGGGGATACCCCTTTTTGTTTGGGGCCCTTGGTCAGCAATTCGCCGCTGCAGGTCTGGCTAGAGGCCCATGATTACGTCATGATGGGCATTTTACAGAGCCAGAGTCTCGATGCCTTTTACCTCCAAAACCAGATTG
This sequence comes from Candidatus Sericytochromatia bacterium, assembly GCA_050248915.1. Classification (GTDB taxonomy): domain Bacteria; phylum Cyanobacteriota; class Sericytochromatia; order UBA7694; family UBA7694. The sequence goes on along the minus strand of JBFWRL010000002.1, from coordinate 38,771 downwards.
TTCTGGAACACCTGCTACAAGAGCGGGGACTTTCGCTGCCAGCAGGGCTTTTGCAAGACAGTTTGGCACTTTCCCGTTCGCTCTTTTTGGGGCAGGCCCATGGGCAACCCTGGGAGCTGCGGTTAGGCTGGAATCTCTGGGCGTATTATCAAGGGCTTTTGTCTGATCAACCTGTGCCTTTGCGCCCAGGGGCTGTGGTCTATTGCAAAGACTGGGCGGGCCCGCCCTTTGATCAACTCCAAGAACAACCCAATAACAAAAGTACAAAAAAATTTATAAAACTTTACAATTAGGCTTGGCCTTGTTTATAATCTAAACACCCAAGGTTCAAGAGGAGGAAAAGGTCATGCCGACGTCCGCAGACTTACCTGAGGCCTCAGCCAAACAATTACCAGATTCCGTGAACGAAACCCAGGTACTTTCGCCCGCTCAACCAAAGACGTTCCGGGGTGCTTTGCACCAAGCCTTTCTGGTCTTTGATCGGGAAAGTAATTTTATTTTGCAATTATTGGTGGTGTTTATGTGCAGTGTGGCGGTGGTGCCTGCTGCCCGTCAAGCTCTTCAGCCCGTGCCTGTAAGGGTCAGTCAACTGCCTACACTCACCCAACAAATGACTTTACCGGAGCCCCGCCCACAGCAGGTCAGCCCAGCACAGCCCAAGCAGTACTTGGTATCTGTGCCGGTGGTTAAACGCCAACCTTTGCCTGCCCGGAGCTCTCGCGTGTTTGCACAACCGGTCCCACTGACGCTGCGTAAAAATTACACCCCACCCCGCAAAGCGGCCTCCCATCGCCCAATTAAGCGGGCCATGTCAGATCCCATTGCCCCTGTGCGCAGCATTTTAAAACAGGATTACCAGATCAGCCAGGCCAGCGGTTCGTATGAGCGATATATGACGTGGGTGCGCAAGACCCTCAAACGCTACCAATCCGAAAGTTAGCCATAACCAAGCTCCATCTTTGTTCGCTGCTTTGGGCTAAGTGAGCACTTTGGGCTATAATAGAACCCATGCGCTTACGAATACTCACCCTGGTTTTTCAATCTCTGGCCCTGGCATTTGGCGTGGCGGCTCTGGTTTTAACCGCTGTTAATTCTGGCCGCAAAACCCGTCTTTGATTCTTAATAGGAGTCAGGTGATGTCCTCCCCTCTTTTTTTGAGCCACCCGCACTGGAACCAGATTCCCGGTCTGCGCCATGGCTTTTCGACCCGCGCTGGTGGGGTGAGTGAAGGCCCCTATGCCGCGCTCAACCTCAAATACCCCACGGGTGAAAACGAGACCTTTGAGGCCGTCAGCGAAAACCGCCGCCGTTTGGGTCAAGCTCTGGAATTGGATGCTTCGCGCTGGGTAGCCTGCCGTCAATGCCACGGAGCAGGCATTCAAACGGTTGATGCCCGCCATGTTGGGCGTGGGGCGATGGCTCAGGAAGACGGTGTTCCCGAGACCGATGGCCTGATCACTGCCGACAGCCAGGTGCCACTCTTGATTCAAGTGGCCGATTGTTTGCCTATTCTTTTGGTCGCCCCCGAGGTGCATGCCGTGGGGGCCGTTCATGCTGGCTGGCGTGGCACCCAAGCCCAGATTCTGAGGCGGGCCATTGAGCGACTCTGCGCTGAATTTGGAGCTGAGCCTGCCCAAATTCAAGTGGCGATTGGTCCGGGGATTGGTTTTGAACAATTCGAAGTGGGTCCCGAAGTCGCTGAGGCCTTTGCCGATCAGATGGATCTGAATGATTCCCGCCTGGCTCGTTCCAAGGGAGACAAATACCTGCTTGATTTGGTGGAGATCAATCGGCGTCAGGCTCTAGAAGCGGGATTGCCAGCCTCGGCTATTTGGAGTCTGAATCGCTGCACCGTGAGCGAGCCCGAGCTCTTTTTCTCTTTTCGCCGCGATAGCGGGGTCACCGGGCGATTGGGGGGGCTGATTGGTTGGGTTGATTGAGTCTTGTTTCAGCTCCTGATGGGGATCCTGGGCGAATTTGTGATCGCAGCTATCAACAATTCTTAGAAGGTATGGTATTCTGGAACACATGAGAAAATTTCAGTGGAAATCCCTGGCTGTTTGCGGTCTGATGACTGCTTCTTTGGCTTTTCCTGCTCAGGCCGCACCCGAGCTACCCGAGCAGAGCAGCCCTCTTTTTGCGACTTCTTTGAGCCTGTCTGAAAAAATGGAATTGGCCCAAATGGATCGGCGTCGGCAAGAAAGTCTGAGTGAAATGAAGCGCGATCCCGCACGGGCGCTTTTGCTTTCCACTTTGTACCCCGGTTTGGGACAGCTCTATGTGGGCAATGACAATCCCCGCAGTTTCTGGATTATGGGTGGCGGTACCGTGCTTTTGGCCGGTGGTCTGGCCGGTTATGCCTTGCTTTCAAATCGGCCTGAAGAAGCGGCTGGTTTGGGCAATTTGATGATTACCCTGACCCTGCTCGGTTACCATCTCTGGAATATTCGGGACGCTTATGTCATGACGGATGACTACAACCGCATGTTGGAAGACAAATACCGGATCAGCGAGTTGTTGGCCCCCTTTTCCCTCACGGCCAGCCTCGACAAAACCCCCGTTTTGAGTTACTCTTTCAGCCTCTAAACGGCTGCTTCTTGACCTCTTAACGCGTTAACATGTGAGTTAACTTGCCAGCAATTCGCGCATTTTTTGCGCCAATTCGTGGAGCGGAAAAGGTTTGTGCAGACATTGTTTGGCGCCTGCAGCCAGAATTTTTTCACGCTCACTGGTGCCCGTCAAAGCGGTCAGGGCCATGACGGGAATATGTTCGTGGCCTTGGGTCTGTAAATGGTTTAAGACCTCGTAGCCATTGAGGCCTGGCAGATGAATATCCAGCAAAATCAAATCGGGCCAAGGGCTGTTGAGTTCGATCGCTTCATGGCCGGTTTGGGCGACCTGGACCTCGTAGCCCAATTCAGACAGATACGACTCCAGCATAAAGACATTTTCACTCTGGTCTTCGACCAATAAAATCCGCTCACCTTGTCCGCGGGGGGCTGCGGGCGGGGCTGTGTTTTGGGTGTGTTTTTCGTGGCGCTCCAAGGGCTTCCAGGGCAGATAAATGGCAAAACTGCTGCCCTGACCAGGATGGCTGTTAACCTGAATTTTTCCGGCATGTAATTGAGTCAAATGACGCACCAAGGCCAGTCCCAGACCTGTGCCGCCTGCGTGGCGATTGAGACCGCTGTCGAGCTGAATGAAGGGCTTAAAAATCTGTTCTTGATCTTCAACGGCAATGCCAATGCCGGTATCTTCAACTTCAATCATGACCTCCTGGGTGGCTTCATTCAAACGGGTACGCAAACAAATCTGCCCACCGGGCCAGGTAAATTTGACCGCATTGCTGAGCAAGTTGACCAAAATTTGTTTGAGGCGAATGCGATCGGCGTGGATCCAAATGGGCTCGGGCAGCGCTTCGTAGCGCAGGGTTTGGCGTTTGAGCAGGGCCATCTGACGCACCAGACGCAGGCTGTTTTCACAGACTTCATCGAGCAACAGGGGCTCTGGTCGCAGAGACAGATGCCCGGCCCCGATTTTGGCCAGATCGAGAATATCATTGATCAGGGACAAGAGGTGTTGCCCACTGTCGTGGATGGTGTTTAAAAATTGCAGGTTTTGTGTACTGGGTTCTTTGTCCAAGAGCAGTTCGGTCAAACCCAAAATTGCCGTGAGCGGGGTGCGCAACTCATGACTCATATTGGCCAAAAATTCATCTTTGATACGCACGGCATGGGCCAACTCGGCATTGGTCTGTTTGAGTTGCAATTCCATCTGGGTGCGCTGGACAATCTCTGTCTCTAATTCACTGGTGCGTTCGCGCACGCGCTCCTCCAGGCCAAAATTGAGGGAGATCAATTCCTGTTCTGCCTGTTTGCGTTTGGTAATATCTTCGGTGACAGCCAAAATGCCGTTGGTTTGGCCCTGATGATCGTAAAGTGGGGCGACGTTCAGGCTTAAAAACAGATCTTGGCCTTCGCGGTTTTTGCGAACCACTTCAACCCCCTGGTAAATTTGCCCCTTTAAGACCTGTTGGCGCAAACGATCAAATTCTTCGCGGTGTTCATTCTGAACAATGGGCAGCGGATGGCCCAAGGCTTCGGCCTGTGAAAAACCAAAAACAGATTCCGCAGCAGGGTTCCAGCTGGTCACAATCCCTTCGGTGGTGACCGAATAAATGGGCAAAGGAGAGGCTTCAATGATGGCGGTTAGGAGTTCTTGGGCTTGACGGGTGGTGGGCGACTGCGTGGGTGCTTGTTCGAGTGGTTCTAAGCAGCCCAAGAGGGCTTGGCCTGTCCCATCTTGAATCAGGCTCAGGGTCAGGCGCTGCCGGGACTCACTGCCCGAAGCGTGGCGAAAACTGACTGCCAGGCTTTGTGGCAATTGTTCTGGTTGACTGAGCCACTTGGTCAGAAGCGGGGCCTCTTCGGGGAAGAGGTTTTGCCAGCCAAAAGATGAGTTGATCAGCGTTTCTTGGCTGTATCCTGTCTGCTGCAAGAGGCATGGGCTGGCAAAAAAGAGCGTTGGCTCCGAGCTGTTGTGCCACACCAATGTCATCACGGGCATTTGCGCCAAGAGGTCTAAAGAACCCGAACCCAATGCATTACTGTGATCAAACATCCTGTCAGACCATGCCCGATTAAAAGCGGGGCACAGTTTCCCTTTTCCTGTTGATGGTAGCTTTATTTTAATCTGAATTGCTCTGAAAATACAAACCCATCTTGCTTCTGGGTGTGTTAGTTTGAGGGTTGAATCAGGACAAAATTTTGCTTTTGGGAGAGTCTCAGAACGTGCGTACGCAAAACAAAGCTTTTTTTCTGACCGATATCGCTGAGTTGGTAACCATGTTTATTCCAGGCCAGAACAGCCCCGTTTTGCCCTCACAAATGGATCAAATTCAAATCTTACAAAATGCCTACCTGGAGCTGGCTGAGGGACAAATTGTGGGCTGGGGACCAATGGCTGAATTTGAAAACTCCCATGGTTTCTCGGTGGTCTCACTCTCGGGGCGCACGGTTTTGCCGGGCTTGGTGGACCCGCATACCCACTTGGTCTTTGCCGGTACCCGTGAGCATGAATTGGTGCAGCGCATCCGCACAGCCCGCAATCAGCCCAAAGATCAGCGCATGGCTGGGGGGATCAATTATACCGTCAGCAAAACCCGTGAGGCCTCTTTTGAAGACTTGCAACAGGCGGCGCTGGGCCGTTTAGAACGGATGTTGGCCCATGGTACCACCACGGCAGAGGCCAAAAGTGGCTATGGACTTAATTTAGAACATGAACTGCGCCTGCTTGAGGTTGTGGCGAGTTTGGGATTGCAGCCGATCGAGTTGGTTTCGACCTTTTTGGGGGCCCATGCGGTTCCCGCTGGGCACTCCCAAGCGGAGTATGTCGAAGCCGTTTTGGCGATGATCCCGATTGTGGCCGAACGCAAATTGGCCGAATTTTGTGACGTCTTTTGTGAGCAGGGCTTTTTTACCCCCGAAGAAACCCGCCGAATTTTGCTCAAAGCCCAGGAACACGGTCTCAAACTCAAATTGCACGCCGATGAGTTAGCCGCCTCTGGTGGCTCGCTTCTGGCTGGCGAGTTGGGGGCCATTTCAGCCGACCATTTGCAATTTGCCCCACTTGAAGGGCTGCAAAAAATGAAAGCGGCAGGCACCATTCCTGTGCTCTTGCCCGGCACGGCTTTTTACTTGGGTTTGCCCTATGCCGACACGGCTGCCATGCGCGAACTGGATCTGCCCCTGGCGATCTCAACCGATCTCAATCCGGGCGGCTGTTATTGTGAGTCGCAGCTCTTTATGTGTGTTTTGGCCTGCACCCAGATGGGCCTCTTGCCGATTGAGGCCCTGGCTGGGGTCACCGTGAATGCGGCCTGGGCGATTGACCGTGGTCAAAGTGCCGGTGTGATTGCACCTGGGCGTCAGGCCGATCTGGTGGTCTTGGACACCCCCAATCACATGGGGGTGCCTTATCATTTTGGGGTGAATCTGGTACACAGCGTTTACAAACGCGGTGAAAGGGTCTGGGAATCTAAAGCCTAACACCTACCCAGCTTTTGGATTATACTTGCAGTGTGATGGCATTTTTAAAGGAATAAAGCTGATGTGTGGAATTATTGGTTATATTGGGCATGAACCCAATCCCGAAATTGTAGATATTTTAATCGACGGCCTGCAAAGACTGGAATACCGGGGCTATGACTCTGCGGGTGTGGCTGTCATGACGGAATCCGGGTTGGAATTGCAGCGTGAAGTCGGCAAATTGAGCAATCTGGTTAAAAAATTGGCCAGCATTGAGTTGGTGGGCCGGGCTGGGATTGGGCACACCCGCTGGGCGACCCATGGTCGTCCAACTGAATACAATGCACACCCGCATACCGATCCCGACAAACAACTGGTGGTGGTTCACAACGGCATCATCGAAAATTACCTCGATCTCAAAGAAGAACTGGCTGCTTTGGGGCATCAATTTGCTTCCGAAACCGATACCGAAGTGATTGCCCATTTGATCTCCCATTATTATCAGGGTGATCTCAAAGAAGCGGTGCAAAAGACCTTGCAGCGTTTAGAGGGGGCCTATTCGATTTGCGTGATGCACGTCAAAGAGCCGAATTATCTGGTGGCCGCCAAAACCAGCAGCCCACTTTTGCTGGGCAAAGGTGAGGGCGTGAATTTTATTGCCTCGGATATTCCCGCGATTTTGCGCCACACGCGCGACATTATTTATCTCGAAGATGGTGATATGGCTGTGGTTTATCCCGATAAACTGGAGCTCTTCCGGATCGACGGCACCCCCCTGGAACGGCCTGTTCAGCACATCGACTGGAACCTCGTGGCAGCAGAGAAAATGGGCTATGACCACTTCATGCTCAAGGAGATTCACGAACAGCCCACGGCCTTTGCCCAGACCCTTGGGGGCCGTATTTCTGAGGGCCACCAGCGCCTGTATCTTGATGAGTTAAATCTGAGCCCAGAGCAGCTCAAAGGCCTCAATCGCATTTATATCGTGGCCTGTGGCACGGCGTATTATGCTGGCATGGTGGGCAAGTACCTGATCGAAAAATATGCCCGGATTCCGGTTGAGGTGGATGTCGCCTCTGAATTCCGCTACCGCAATCCGATTCTCGATGGCCAAACCCTGGTGATTGCCATCAGCCAATCGGGTGAGACGGCAGATACCTTAACGGCCATGAAATTGGCCAAACAGCAGGGTGCTTTGACCATGGGGGTGATCAATGTCAAAGGCAGTGCCATTACCCGCGTGACCGATGGCACTTTGTATATCCATGCCGGGCCCGAGATCAGTGTGGCTTCGACCAAGGCCTTTATTGCCATGCTGGCTGCCGTCAATTTGTTGGCTTTGCACTTTGCCCAGGTCCGTGAGCAGATCTCGCTGCCCGAACTCACTGCTGCGATGCATGAATTGCGCCGTCTGCCCCGCTTGATGGAAGAGACCCTGCATGCCGTTGAGGCGCCTGTCAATGCCCTTTCCACGGTCTTATTGCGCTACCATCATTGCCTCTATTTGGGCCGGGGCATCAATTTCCCGATTGCCCTCGAAGGCGCGCTCAAGCTCAAAGAAATTTCGTATATTCACGCCGAAGGCTATGCTGCGGGTGAAATGAAACACGGCCCAATTGCCCTGATCGATGCGTTGATGCCCGTGATCGCCGTGGTCACCGAAGGGGATGCCTATGACAAAGTCATTAGCAACCTCAAAGAAGTCAGGGCCCGTGATGGCTTGGTGATTGCTGTCGCCACGGCTGGCGATGAGCGCATCAAAGACGTGGCCAACGAAGTGATCTATGTGCCTGCCGTGCCCGAATGGCTCTCTCCGGTGATCAACGTGATCCCGCTCCAGCTCTTGGCCTATTATGTGGCTCTGCGCCGGGGCTACGATGTCGATCAGCCCCGCAATCTGGCCAAGTCTGTCACGGTGGAATAACACGTTGCCACGGGGGAACCTGCACTTTTGGGCCGGATTATTGCTCGCTTTTTGCTTGCAATTGCCAGCCTGTATCTTGGGGGCTATGCCAGCCCTGGCCCAAGAGAGTGCCCCCCCCGCTGACCCCCCCGTGGCAGCAGAACCCCCGCTCTATGTCTCACAGTGGTATCTTGGCCCTGTGTTTAAACGGGATGGGATTGGCTATGACAGTGTCAAGAATCAGGCCCTCGCCGGTGAAAATTGGATCGGCTTGCAGGCCATGCACCGCCAAGAAAGCTGGTTTGGCTCGGGGGGGCATCTGCTCTTTTCGATGCAAGACAGTGCCATGGAATTGGGGCTCGATGCCCGATTGTTTTGGCCTTTGCCCCTGATTGAACCCTATCTGGGGGCCGAACTCAATTATCTGACCCGCCATTTTGGTGGCTTTTCAATTGCGCTGCGTCCGGGGGCCCAATTGCATTTTTTGCCCACCCTCTCGCTGGATGCCTTTGCCCAATTGCGCTATGATCTGTTTAATTTAACTTTTGGCAACGGATCGCGCGGTGATCAGCTGCTTTGGGGGCTGGGGCTCGCGGTTTTGTACAAACTCTAAGTTTTTGAGGAGAACGCTTATGTTTCAAGGTCTACGCTCTTTGATTTTTCAGGTGCCCGATCTCGCTGCTGCCCGGCAGTGGTATGTTGAGATCTTGAATTTTGACCCCTATTTTGATGAACCCTTTTATGTGGGATTTAATGTCGGGGGCTACGAACTCGGGTTGGTGCCCGAAGACCCCGAAAAACCGGCCCCTGAACGCGGCAATTCTGTGGGGTGTTATTGGGGGGTGGAGAATATTCAGACCGCTTTTGCCCGTTTAAAGGCCCTGGGAGCCCTGCCCCAAGGGGAAATTGAAAATGTGGGCGGCGAGATTGAAATGGCTGATTTTCGCGATCCTTGGGGCAATTTCTTTGGGATTATTTACAATCCTGAGTTTCGGTTGCCAGCCCAGGTCTGAGCCGGTTTTGAATCGGAGGGTGATGCCCATCTTTGCCTCAGTTGTGTTACCCTGAATTGGGCGATAATTGTCATGATTTTGAAATATTAAACAAATTTTAAAGCTCTCTTCCCTTGTTTTTAACCTCACAGCTTCAGAAGTCATGGCCAACTCCCCATAATTGGATCATCTGTGTAGCGTAAAAGAGGAATTTCACCATGCTTCAAACTGTAGGAAACAACCCCTTTCCGATTCAACCTGTGCGCCAGGGCGGCCCCCAGGCTTTTGTTCCCCCTTCAACAGGTCCTTTTGTTCCGCCTGCCCCCAAGGCCTTGGCCAAAGACTCGCTCGATCTTAAATCCGTGGGCATTGGCGTTTTGGCGGGCAGCTCTGTCTATTTGCCGATGGCTGTCGGCAATTATACTCTCAGCAACAAAGCCGGACACTCTCTCTTGGATTCACTCAAAGCCCCGCTGATGGAAAAAAGCACTTTGGCCATGATGGGTGGAGCCGCTTTGGCCGGTGGCATTGTCGGCGCTGTGGCTGGCCGCAATACCGATAGCACTTCTGAAGCCCTGACCTCGGGTGCCATGGTGGGCATGACCGTGGGTGCCTTGGGTGGCGTGGCTGTTGCTTTGAGTACCAAAGCCATGACCCCAGCCCAGGGAGCGATGCGCGGTGCCATGCTCGGTGGCTTTACCGGTGGTGCTGGTGGTGCGGGTGCTTATCTCTTGCGCGAAGGCAAATAGACCCACTCACTTTTTTCTCTCTCAACGCTATTTTTGGCGCTCCCGATTGCGGAGCGCCTTTAATTTTTCCCAACTGGCGGCATTGGCAGCCAGACGTTCCACCACACCATTGCCCAAGATCGAGGTCTGAAAAATCTCGTCCACATCGTCGGGGGTGACCCCCACATACCAGAGATCCTGGGGGTAAATCACGACCACAGCCCCCAATTCACAGGCGTCCAAACAGCCGGTTTTGCTGGCCCGCATCCGGCCTTTGAGGCCATTTTTTAACAACAATTCTGCCAATTTGATTCGAATTTCGTGGCCCCCACAGCGGGCACAGCTGCCTTTGGGGCTGTCTTCTGCCCGTTCGTTGGTGCAGACCAAGATGTGTTTTTCAAACAAGGGGGTGGGGGCATGGCTCATTTTCTCTGTGTTCTTTCTAGTCGGTAATCTGGTTTAAAGGGTGGTTTTTTTGAAAGCGCTGCAAATCGTTTAACAATTCAGCGGCTTCCGGGCGGTTCTGACTCAAGGCCCAATGGACCTGCCGGGCCAGGGCCAGACTTTCCAGGCAGCGGGCCAGGGTCAGGGCAAAGCGCCGGGCCCCTGTTTCAACCGCATCGCTGCCTGTGCTGGCTGTCTGTTTGAGCCAATCACAGGCCTGTTTGCAGGTTTGGAGGGCCTGCGTGGCAATTGGGACAATTTCTGGCTGAGTGAGTTGAGAAGCCCAATTGGTCAGGCTTTCCAAGAAGCTGTCAATTTCTGCAGGGCCCCGCAGGGCGCGCAACGTGTCGAGGGAGAGCACGTTGGTGGTGCCTTCCCAGATCGGCAGCACTTGTGCATCGCGCAGCAGCAGTGGCAGCCCTGTGTCTTCGACATAACCGGCCCCGCCAAAACATTCCAAGGTCTCACTCAAACAGGCCACAGCCTGTTTGCCCGTGATCAATTTGGTCAAAGGGGTGAGCACCCGCTGCAGATTTTTTTCTGCTGGGCTTAGCTCGCCATTTTCGAGGCGGCCCAGCAAATGCACAGCTTCAAAGGTCAGGGCAAAGGCTCCCGCCAATTCGGCTTTGAGCATATTTAAGGTGTCGCGGTGCAGGGGCTTTTGCGCCAGTGGCGCGCCAAAGGCCACCCGTTTTTGGGCATAGTCTTCGGCCAAGGCCAGCCCCCGGCGCATCAATGCGATGGCTGAGACACTGTTCCAGGTGCGCGTGACATTCAACATGGGGGTGATGTTTTTAACCCCATCATGGGGCCCGACCACCAATTCGGCAGGGGCACCATGCAGCAGCAATTCTGCGGTGGGCACTTTGCGCGTGCCGAGTTTGTCTTTGAGGCGGCAGACCTCGATATTTTTGAGTTTGCCCTGTTCATCCCGCAATTCGGCAAAAAACAGTGCCAGCCCTTTGCCCCCTGGGCCATTCCCTTCGGGGCGGGCGAGAGTCAGGGTCATTTGGGAGGTGGTGGCAGAGGTAAACCATTTGCGCCCGTACAAACGCCATTGGCCATCTTCGAGCCGGGCCTGGGTTTCGGTCAGACCGACATCTGAGCCACCCGTCAGCTCGGTCATCCACTGGCCACTGGTCCAGAATGTTTCGGGGTCGCGGCTGGTCAAACGGGGCAAAGCCCTGTCGATCAGGGCCTGATTGCCAGTGGCCAGCAAGGTGGCGGCAGCGCCATCGGTCATGGCCAGGGGGCAACTGTAAATATCTGTCGAGGGGGTAAACAGGTAAACCAAGGCAAATTGGTAGACCCGAGAGAGGGCCCCGTATTTTTTTTCGTAGGGCAGGGCCACCAGACCAAAACGGGGGGTGAGACGCTCGGCCTCTTTCCAGAGGGCAGTCACTTCAATCTGGTCAATGCGATTGCCCCAGGCGTCATAATGGGTGAGCACAGGTTCGTTGCGACGATCGGCCAATTGCCAGTGGTAGAGTTCACCCGCGCTCAGCTCTCCCATTTCGGAGAGGTCGGCTTCGATTTCGGCGGGCAGATCTTGTGTGCTCAGGCGGGCCAAACTGCTGTTGAGCAGGGTATCGGCGTGGTATTGGTTGTTGAGGCTGGGAGCGGATTGCTGAAAGAGTTCCATCGGCATGACTCCTGGGAGAGGTGGATGGAGGTATTGTACCTCTATCCAGAAAAGAGGGCGAGAGGTGCGCTCTCGTCTGTCACAGCCGGGGATCGACAGGTTCACTTTCCAGGGCCAGAAGTCCGGCCACACAGCGATGCACTTCGCGCAGCGGCGCGCGGGCCACAAAACGCTCCAGGGCTTCTTGTCCCAGGGCAAACTCACGCAGGGCCAATGAACGTTTCGCGCCCAGCCCCCGTTTTTTTAAGCGGGTCAGGTGCTCAGCAAAGGTGTATTCGGGGCTGTAGATCAACCGCAGATATTCCCACCCCCGGCATTTGACGCCGGGTTGGACATAACCTTTGTGGCCCTGGCTGAGCACCTGCAGGGGTTTGATGACCATGCCTTCGCCCCCGGTTGCAGTCAACTCCAGCCACCAGTCAATGGCCGCTTGGACGCTTTCGGGCTGATCCAATTTGACGATTTTCCAGGCAGTGGCTTTAAACAGCCCCGGATCGGCCTGGGCCAATTCAGCCAGGGTTTCGATCTGCCAGAGATGACTGGAATCGCTGTAGACTTTGCCTTCGCTGGCCAAAATCTGAAAAGGGGCCAGTTTATAGTCTTCCAAGTGGGTTACGGGCCAGCAATAAGGGCGATAGGCCTGGGCAAAGGCCTGGACCATGGTTTGACGCGCTGCAAAGCGGGCCAACAAGGCGCTGACCTCGGATGTTGGTAGCCGTGTTTGGGCCTGAAGCAGCAGGGCCTTGGTTTGGGCCAGGGCCGCTTGGCCCGAAGCACCCACCGCTGCATATTGCTGGTAAATTAACTCCTGGGCCTTGGCCGACCAAGGCAGCAATTCGGCGTCCAAACAAAACCAATCGCTCTCAAAGCGCTCCCACCATTGGGACTGCGTCAGGGTTTGAATCAGGCGCTCTAAAAAGGCCTTTTCAAGGGACGCATCTTTAAAAAAGGCCCGGCCTGTGCGGGTGTAAATGCAGCCAGGGGTCTCACCACTCACACCAAAGCGTTGAAAGGCCACCTCGGCACTGCGACAGACCACCACCACCGCCCGTGAACCCATGTGTTTTTCTTGGCAGATGACTTCGTTTAATCCCTGGCTGCGGTAGTATTGCAGCGCTTCGCGCGGGTGTTCGAGATAGTCCGGGTCTGCCGCTGTTTCACAAGGCGACATCGTTGGCGGCAAATAGATCAACCAGCGCGGATCGACACTGAAGCGGCTGAGCACTTCCAGCGCGGCGGCGTTGTTTTCGGCCTGAATTAAGATCTGGCGCTTGAGGCGGGTCTCAATAATTTGTTTGCCGGTGATCTCACCCAGTTCCAGGCGGCGGTCGTCCCATTGCTGGGCGGTGAGCGTGCCCTCTGAGCTAGGTCGAAGAGTGCCCTCTGAGCCGGGGGATTCTGCCTCTGTGGGCAATGCGAGTGGGCGCAGGGGCTCACAATAGACCCGGGCGGCAGGCACCGACACCAGCTCCTGTTCTGGGTAGCGCAGGGCGGTCAGTTTGCCGCCAAAAACACAGCCGGTATCAAGGCAAATGGTGCCATTGAGCCATTCGGCCTGGGGCACGGGGGTGTGGCCGTAGACCACTTTTGCGCGGCCCCGGTATTCCGCCGCCCAATTGGCGCGCACGGGCAGGCCAAATTCATCAATTTCGCCGGTGGTTTCGCCGTAGAGGGCAAATTCGCGTACCCGGCCCGAGGAGCGGTTTTGCAACTCAGCGCGCATGCCCGCGTGGGCCACCACCAATTGCCCGTGATCCAGCACCAAATGGCTGACCAGCCCTTCGATAAAGTGGTCGGCCTGTTTGCGCAAAGCGCTCTGCTCAGGTTCAGGCAGGGCTTCGACTTCCGCCACACTCTGTTGCAGGCCATGGTTGAGCTTGACGTTTTTACCCCGCAGCCAGCGCTGAAATTTTTGCTCGTGGTTGCCCGGCACACAGAGGGCTGTTCCGGCTGCCACCATGCGCATTGCCAGACGCAGGCAATCGAGCACCCGTGGCCCCCGATCAACGAGATCGCCCAAAAACAACACCCGCCGCCCATTTGGGTGGCGATAACCGGCTTCGGCATCGGGCACATACCCCAATTGGGCCAAAAGCAGTTCCAGCTCATCTCCGCAGCCATGTACATCGCCAATGATATCAAAAGGGCCGCTGTCGTCGCGTTTGTCGGTCCAGAGTTTGACCCGCTCGATCTGAACCTGTGCCACTTCTTCTGGGCTGTTTAAGACGTAGATATAGCGAAAGCCCTCTTTTTGCAGGGAGGACAGGGTTTTGCGCAATTGGCGGTTCTGGTTACTCACCACATGGGGCCCAAATTGCCGGTCTGCGCGCTGGGCATTGCGATCATGGCAGAGCCGCTCGGGCATTTTAAGCACAATCGCCACAGGCAGTACGTGGTGTTTTTTGGCCAGGGCCAGGGCCTGTTTGCGGGCATCCGGTTGCACATGGGTGGCGTCAATCACACTCAGGCGTCCGGCTGCCAGACGTTTGTCGGCAATGGCATAGACCAAATCAAAGGCATCGTGGGTGGCGCTTTGATCGTTGGGGTTGTCGGCCACGAGCCCCCGGCAAAAGTCTGAAGAAATCACCTCGGTGGGCAGAAAGTGTTTGGCCCCAAAACTGGATTTGCCTGAGCCAGAAACGCCGATCAAGAGCACCAGCGACAGTTCGGGGATTTTGAGGGTGTGTGGGGTCTGTTCAGTGGGCATGTTTGGGCTCGCAAATCTGTATAAATTCAGGGGGAACATGTTCACTTAACCAGACGCCATTGGCTGAACAGTAAAAAACATAACCCTTTGCAAACATGCCTTGGGCGTCAATCGAAAGCAGCAGCGGCTGCCGATCATAACGGCGCCCCACGGCTTGAGCTGTGGCGATATCTGCCGAGAGATGCACGTGTTGGCGCTGGCGTTTTTCCAGGCCTGCGGCGAAAATGGAGGCTTGGTGACGGCGAGCGGTGCCGTGGAAGAGACGTTCAGGGGGGGGCTGAGGCTGAAGCGCCAGGTCCACATGCAGACTGTGCCCCTGGTTGGCCCGGATACGCTGTCCATCTGGGCTAAAGGCAAAGCGCTGCTTGTCGCTTTCTTGTACAATTTGCTCAAGCAACGTGCGGTTCAGCCCCTGGTCTGCCGCCTTGCTCAAAAGTTCATCGACATTTGCCCAACCCTGGGCATCCAGCCTTAAGCCAATTGTTTCGGGCTGATGGCGCAGCACCAGACTCAAAAATTTGCTGATAGGTTTTAAAGGATCTTTGCTCATAAATGTTTGGGCAGATCCCAATACCATTGCTGAATTTCTTTAAACTGGGCCGAAGTGAGCTTCGACTCCAATTTTTCTCTGAACGGCGCATCCATAAAATCCCCGAACTGCTTCCAACTGCTGGCATTGATCAGTTCATAGGTCAGTTTTTGTAAATCGCCCCCACTCACCCAGCCGACTCCGTCCATCAGCTTGCTACAGACAGTTTGAAGGGTGCTGGGATTGAGCTTGCGGAACAGGGCTTTGTTATCGGCTTGTACCTCTGCATCCTGTAAAAAACTGCGGATCGCTGGAGATCGGCCTTTTTCTGCCAAGGCCAAAAGGTATTCTTCACATTTTCCGCTGATCGAGTTATTCCCTGTTTTTTCGTAGGCTTTGAGTAGCCAAACCGCGATTTTTCCTGCTTCAGCATCATTTTCCATCTCATTGGCCAATTGTTTGAGATCGATTTTTCCGATCAGGTCCAAGTAGAGATTGTCTGAGTAAGGGGTTTGATCCAAAATCTGGTAGATCACCTTTTCCTGGGCTGCTGTGGTGGGATCTTGATTCATGAGGTATTTGATCATGTCTGCCTTGGTGGTATTGCTGGCATTTTTCATGACCTTGACCATCATGTCGTATTCTTCGGTGGCGGTATTGCCTGTATCGAGGTTTTTAAACAGCCGGATGCGGAAATCATCGGGCAATTTTTTCAGGCCTTCTTCACTCAATGCTTTCAGGAAGGCATAAGCCACATCATCTGAGCTGGTATCGGGCCAGATATAATTCTGGTTGGTGACACCTGTAAAAAAGGCCTGAAGCTGTTTGTTCATTTCGGTTGTGGGCAAATCCAGGGTGGCCAAGACATTCATGATTTTGGCTGCATCTTCGGTTTTGCCCAATTTGCTGCCCAAGCGGCTGAGATCCAGCGATTGGGCAATCAATTTGCGGTTCTCTGGGCTGGCCTGGCTGATAATCTCTTTGATCGTATTTTGGGCATCTGCCAGGGTGGGCCACGTCATGAGTTTGTTGAGCATATAGATCTGGGTGTCAGCGCTGGCTCCTTGGGCCAATTTGCCAATGGTGCCGTATTCACTGGCGCTGGTCCAGTATTCATCAAGAGAGTCGAAAAGTTTGCGTTTGAGGCCTTCGTCCAAATTGGCAACGGCAGTTTCATTTAGGCCTTTCAAAAATTTCATGGCCGTATCGTCATCGCGGGTATTCACAAACAGGCCTTGGGCCTTCACGCCACTGAAAAACTGGTTGAGTTTTTCACTGAGTTCGGCCTGGGGCAAATCCAAGCTATAGATAAAATTCATCATTTTAGCGGCCCGGCCCGCACTTTCCAATTCCGACCCCAGGCGGGTCAGATCGAGATTTTTGACAATGTGTTTGCGCTCTTCGGGGCTGGATTTTGCCAGAAGGGTCACGATGGCCTTTTCTGCTCGGGCATAAGTGGCACCGCTTAACAATTGATTGATCATATAGGTTTTGGTGCTGGCATCCGCTGCTTCCGCCAGTTTTTCAATCAGGCCGTATTCTTCGCCTGAGGTCCAGCAGGATTCGAGATTGTCAAAGATTTTTTGAACCATCTCCTGGCCCAGCACTGAGCGCAAACTGCCCACACTGATATCCAAGGCCTGAAGCTCTTTTAAAAACTCTCGGGTGATATTGTCATCTTCATACCACTTCGAAGACAGCCGCTCGACATAACCTTTAAATTGATCATGTCCCGCACCCGCTTGAATCATCCAGGCCAATAATTGCCCTGATTTTTGATTGTCCATGCGTTCAATAAAATCAGGAACGGCATTTTTGCCATTTAATTGCACGGCATTTAAAAATTCTTTGAATTTTTCGGGCCCTTGAGCGCGGGCCTCGGTTAAGTTTTGCCAGATCAGATCTTTGAGCCGATCCGAGGCCCCATGAACCGAGCGGGTAATAAAGCTGTTGAGCAGTTCGGCGGTCATTTGCCCTTTGAGTTTGGGGGATTTGGCCGAACGATAGAGCATTTCGATCATGGCCGTTTCATCCACGACCTTGACGCCTTCGTTGAGAATTTTCAACATCTGCAGGCGATTGGCATCACTCAATTTGTCAAAGAGGCCTGTCAGGGCCTTACTCTTCTGCAGGGCACTGACCATGGCTTTGCTGTCGTTAAAACTCAAGAGACTGAGTTCTTTTTGGACCTCGGGCTCCAGAGACTCTTTGAGAAAACCCATGATGGCGTTATCATCGCTCAGCCAACGGGTATCTACCCCTCGGATAATATCTCCCACAGCTTTATTTAGCAATTCAGAGGGCAATTCTCCGCCAAATTTGAGAATTTGGCGCAACACCACACCGACCAAATCTTTGCCATCGCCGGTCTGACCCAGAATAGACTGAATATTGGCCAAATCACCATATTGTTTTTGTAGGGCATCGAGCCCTTTGCGCAGGCTTTCGCCGTCTTTGGCCATGATAATCGTGCGGTGAACGTCGGTTAAGACCTTTTTGTCTTCGGCAATCATGTACTCTGCCAGCAATTCAGCGGCAATTCCACCGATCGTAAAACCCAGATTCCAGGGGCTGCCGGGGGGCACTGAGGTGGCCACCACCAAGCCATTCATAATGCCTGCTGCGCCACAGGCCAACGAGGTATCTGCACTCAGACGCATTTTATACGGGGTGCCATCGACACTGTCGTCGACATAGTTCAGGCCCAGGGCGTTGGCACTGTAATAGGCGGCACTGTAACCAGCCAAGACATTGCCCAGCGAAAGCCGAGAAATAATCGCCTCTGCCCCTTTGGCTCCCATTTTTCCGCCGACTTTCAGAAACAGATCCGCCAGGGCTTTGACCCCTTTTTCGGCCCCTTCTTTGCCAATCAGTTTGGCCAAGGCCTCGGGAGCGGTGGTGTCCATCACTTTGATCACAAAATCAAACAGGCCACTCAGGGCTTTGCCTGTTAGCCCGGCTCCCCCGCCCACCAATTTATTGATAAACGCCACATGCTCTGCGGTCAGGGTTCCGCCGCCGTGTTTGACCATAAAGGCAGCTATGGCCTGGGCTGTGGGGTTGACCAACCCTTTGTAAATCTTGCTGGCGGTGCTGGAGGCCTTTAAAATCTGAGCCGCTTTGGCCGTGGCAGAGGCCGCTTTGGCGGCTTCTCCGGTGACAATCGAGGAGCCAATATTGCCATGGGCAGTATAATCACCGATCCCGGCGCGGGATTTGTAGGCATCGTAGATATTCTGGGCAATATTGCCAGAAGCGTCTTTGAGATCTTGCCAAAGTGACGAGGGAATCTGCGCTTTCCAGTTTTGGACAGCTTCAAAAATCTTGCCTTTGGCATCAACTTGGGCCTGAATCGCTTTGCCGGTTTTTTCCAGGTATTCTGCGGCCCCCTGGGGCAGGCTGTAATTTTGGCCCTTAAAATTGACCTCTGTTTTGCCTGCTTTGCGGGCTGTTTCGACCAAAGCCAGAAAATCCATGCGGTTTTGATTGAGGGCCGTGATTTCGGTATTCATTTTGCCAATCGCCTGATCCACCTCTCCCCCTTCTTTGAGCAAGAGGGTCAGGCTGGTCATCAGATCTTGGCTACCAAAACCCACTTTTTCAAGCAGGGGGCCCAACACCCCACTTTGGGCTTTGATCGCGGCAATTTCACTGTCTTTGAGCTGGACAAAACCCGTGCCAGAATCCAGACTCTGAACGGGCTTAACAGTGGTGGGGGTGCGTATTTCGTTGAGCAAAGATGCTGCACTGCTCTGAAGCTCTTTGGCAATGGTCGGATTGGCATTTTTGACGGCATCTTCCAAAGCTTTGTCGAGGGTCTCGCGGCTGAGATTGGCCAGTGCTACCACCACGGATCGCCCATCTGGCAGTTGCACAGTGAGATGGGCCGTACCCTTGTTCTGCAATTGTTCGGCTTTGCCAAGAAATTCATCGACAGTCAGTCGTTCAATTCCCCCTTCAGGGGTTTCAAAGATGAGATCCGATTGGCTGGTTTTGAGGGACTCTTCTAGCTTTTGGATTTTTTCAGGTTTGAGGCCATGAACTTCGTTGGGATTGCTGAAGACGAGATTTCGATTGATATTGAGATTGCCCATATGCTTTTTCCTCTGGCTTTTTCTGTTAAATACAGACAGATTGTGTTTTTATTCACCTGATCAGCAAGGGGGAGCTTCACTCCAGCGGATAGTTTCATTGTAGGCTGTTGGCAGATATTTTTCAAATACCGCCATTTGGGTTGGCGCTCCCAGAACGGGATCAAGTGGCCCAATGGGCTCAAAACGCAGGTGGTAATGCCGTTTTTTTGCAATATTCAGGCACCAACTCTCAAACTCGGCCCGGCTCCATTCAAAGCGGTGATCGCCGTGGCGAAACTGGCCGGGTTTGAGATTTTGAAACAGGGCATTGTATTCGGCATTGGGGGTGGTCAAGACCACCAATTGGGGCTGTAAATCTTCAAACAGCACTTGGGCAAAGGCCTCCAGCCGAAAGGGTTCAAGGTGCTCAATCACCTCTACAGCCACCACGGCTTCGAGGTCTTTGAGGCGGGCATCGCGGTAGACCAGCGAGCCGTGGAGCAGTTCCAGGCGTTGGGCTTGGCGCTCAGAAAAACGCTCAGTATGCAAGCGGCGCACAGCATTGGCCAGGCTGCGCGCCGAGACATCCAGACCCACAATCCGCTCCAATTGGCCCTGCTGCCAGAACAATTGCAAGAGGCGGCCTTCGCCACAGCCCAGATCGCCGACCGAGCGCAGGCCCGAAAGCCGCACCACTTCAGCGACTTTTTCCAAGCGCAGTTGATTCAGGCTCAGGGGCTTTTCCAGGGCCTGCTCCAGACTTTCGGCTTTTTCTTCCTGGGTTTCGGGGGCCTCGGGCAGGTCTTCTTGCAAGAGCCGCAAAGCCAAACTGGTCAGGGGTTTGTTGTGGCGCAGATAGCGGGCGGTGATCAGCTCTTTGGCAGGGTGCAAAGCCAACCAGCCCTCGCCGTGTTTAAGCAGTTTTTGCACCTCTTCTGTGCCAATAAAATAGTGTTTGTCGTTGTCAAGCACGGGCAATAACACATAGAGATGGCTGAGCAGGTCACTCAGGCGGATTTGCTGTTGCAGTTTGAGGGTGTAATAAGGGCTCATGCCCCAGTCTGGAAAGTGTTCATCCAGCGGGTAGCGGGTGATCTCCAATTGGTAGCCCAGCGGGGCAAAGAGGTTTTCCAGCAAACCCGGCCCACCGCGACTGGCCACGACGGCCAATTCAGCCACCAAGGGAATTGGCGTGTCTGCCAGCAGGGGTTTTTGCTCACATTTGCCATTGAGGGCGCTGCCCAAAACCCGTGAAAGGGCCACGCTCATAAACGAAGACGCAACATAAGGCCGGTCGTTGACGTATTGCCCCAGGGCAAAACCCTCCCAGGCGGATTTTTGCTCGCGGGCCAGCCCAATTGGGTCGAGATCGAGTAACAATGTGGCTGTGCAGCGCGCTGGGCTGGCTTCGGGATAAAAGACATGGGCCAGCCCAAAATTGAGTTCAAATGTTTGGCATTTGTCTGGGTGTTTGTGCAGCAAATAGCCCAGATCAGTGGCGGGTTGGTGGGTGGTGGTCAAACTTAGCAGCATCTTCTCACGGTTCTCCCTCTTGGACTCCAGCTGGCTCTGACGGGTGTTAATCGGCCCAAAACGTCTTTATTCTAACACAGACACTTTGCTAAATTTTAGGCAAGGATTGGCAAAATCCGGAGATAAGATTAAAATAGTAATAATCTCCCGTTAATTTCAATCTTCCTTTTAACCTTTCATTTTAATCAGGTGTTTGGCTATGCGCAATCTGAATCTCGCTCTGACTCTTTTGGCAATTGTGGTCTTGATGTTGGCCTGTCAGCCCCTGCAAGCACCGATGGCTCCCGCCAATTCGGTTGCTTTGCGCAGTCAAAACACCGCCTCTTCGATCCTCAGTCGCTTTGTGCAAAACCAATATCACTTTGTCTTTGACGAACACGACAAAAATCGCAATGGCTTCATTGAACCTGCTGAAATTCCCCATGCTGCTCAGAGCTTTGGCAAATACGACAGCAACCGTGACGGGGCTTTGAGCCCGGCAGAAATTTTGCCCACTCCCACCTTTTTGCGGGCCCAGAGTGAGGCCCTTGCCAAAGATTTGCGCCAGAGCCAAACGCCCCAGCAAGAAGACCCGCAATTGCAATTGCCCTTTGAAAAAGAGTTTTCCCGTTTAGAAAGTGGTTTTATCCGCGAAGTAGAAGTGATGCGCAGCTTGGCCCAAACATCACTTCCCTCTCTTGCCACCAAGCCGATTCCCGTTTTGCTGGTGCCGGGTTACGCGGAGCCCAGCTGGTATTTTATGTATGGCATTTACCGCGATTTAAAAAAGGCCGGTTATGCCGTCGAAGGCATCAACCTCTTCCCCAATTTTGCTTCAGCCGAAGAACAGGCCCTCAAGGTCAAAGCCAAAGCAGAAGCCATGATGAAACAGTACGGCAGCCCCAAAATTCACCTGGTCGTACACAGTTTTGGTGGGCTGATCAGCCGCCATTATATTCAGAACATGGGTGGCAGTGCCGTGGTCGATCAATTGGTCACCATTGCCACGCCCCATTTGGGCACCTATGCCGCCTTTTTGGGGCCCGGTGAAAGTGCTGTGCAATTGCGGCCCGAAAGTGCCTTTCTGAAAAAACTCAATGCCCAGGGCTTTGCCTATCCTCCCGTCAAATACACTTCGATCTGGTCCAATCTGGACGAAATTGTCTTGCCCCCCAAACACTCGATTATGCCTGACTCCCAGGTCTTTTATGTGCCCTGGACGGGCCACCTCACGATCATGTTCAGTCAACGGACCTACACGGCCATTCGCCAGGTTTTAAACTAGTCCGCACAAAATTGGCGCTTGCCGTGGGCCCTTGCTCTTTCTAAAATAGAAACAGCGATTCTTCGAGAGGAAAAGGGGAAAATGGCGAAAGCTGTCAAAGTGATTTATAAATGTGCGCTTGTCAAAAAAAAGGTCTGCCTGGACGTGGAGAACGAAGTCGAAAAGGCCCTGCTGGGCAGCAAAACAGTGGCCCAGACTGTGCTCAAGTGCGATCTCAAGTCCATGGGCGGCTGCAATCAGAGTTTGGATCGTTTTGACACCAAATGCCCCGCGGTGGGCCAAGCGGCAAAATGCACGCTGAAATAATGGGGGCTGAGAGCAGAGCGACAATGCCATTCCCTGCTTTCCGCTTTTGAAGCCCCGTCTGCTGATCTGGGGAGAGGGTGGCGTTGCCGGGCATGTTTTGAGTATTGTGGCGTCTGGTGCCACTGCTTATCCCCAGATAGGATTTTTACTGGATGATGCCCCTGCGGGTCAACACGAAGTCTTGGGGTATCCGCTATTGGGAACCCGGCAAGTCTTAAAGGAGCTGGATCCGGCCTTAAACCATGTCTTTCCGGCGGGCAGTTCCCCTGCAGTGCGGCGGGAGATGGCCCAATATCTCCACACCTTGGGCTTTTTCTCTCCCACCCTGATTGATCCCGATGCCCGTGTTCGCCCCACTGCACAGTTGGGCCAAGGTTGCTTGATTGAAGCCTTTGCTTTTGTTGATCACCGGGCCCTCTTGGGGGATTTTGTGCTCTTGGGGAATTACGCCAGCGTGGCCCATGATTGTCAGGTGGGGGATTACAGCAGTTTGTACATTGGCAGTCGTGTTCTGGGGCATGCCGTATTGGCGGAGGGGTGTTTGTTGGGCGCCAATGCCTGTCTTTTTCCCTCGCGCCGAATGGGGCGTTGGAGTAAGGCCTCTGTGCTATCGGCGGTCGATCAAGATGTGCCTGATTTTCACTTGGTTTCAGGCAATCCTGCCCAGATTGTAAGGGCCTATGGCGGTCCTCCACCGGTATCTCTGTACCCGCTTCCGGATATGTTAGACTGATCAAATACAGGTGTAAAAACGAAATCCTTATGACAGAAATTCGCGTTTTGAAGACAAATTTGTCAGATTTATTGCAAGATCAAGTCAGCCAGAGCCTGCTTGAGGCTGGATCTCTTGTTCTGCGCACACAGGCTGCTTCTTTGGCGGATTTTCTTCAATTCAGCAATCAAATCGGGTCTCATTTTATTTCCCAGGGCCAAGAATCAGGCCAATACCGCACAGTGGGGGCTTCGGGGAGTCGTCAGTTGATTGAGAATCGCTCAGACCTGTTCTCCATCACGGGCTATCAGCAGCGCCATGCTCTGCCTTTCCATGGTGAGTTCTTTTTTCAAGATCGGGTTCCCCCCCAATTGCTCTGGTTTTATTGTCGCAAGCCCAGCACCCACGGGGGACATACCTTGGTCTGTGATGGTGAGCAACTCTTTCAAAAATTGGCCCGAGCAGACCAAGCACTCTTTAGCGAACAAACGCTGATCTATGAGCGGTGGCATTCCCGCGATACCTGGCAAAAACTTTTTCAGCTCCAATCTGAAGCGCTGTTGGAAGCCCATTTAAACGAAACAGGCAAAACCTGTCAATTTCATTCAGATGGTTCTGTCACAACCCACTTCCCCTCTCCGGCCATTCGCTTTCGAGAGGGGCGGCCTGTTTTTATCAACAGCTTTTTGCCCTTTGCCCTGCGTCAAACCCTGCGCCCCGAAGAGTCCAAAGCCCGAATTCGCTTTGAAGATGGAACCCCGATTACGCGGGAACTGGTTCTGAGAGTCGAGCAAGCGGCCCAGGCATTGACCCGCGCGATTGAATGGCAGACGGGGGATATTGCCCTGATTGATAATACGCGGATGATGCACGGGCGCTCAGAATTGGATCCCCATGAAACCCGAGACGTGTGTGTCCGTATGAGTGATGCCGATTTTTTGGCGGGCCGACTGGCGCCTTGGCCTGCCGTGGCTGTTTGATTATGAAATACAGTGATTATTACGCGACTTTAGCGGTGGCGCGTTCAGCCAGCGAAAAAGAAATTCGCATGGCCTACCGCCGCTTGGCCAAAGATTACCACCCAGACACCCACCCTGGAGATCCTGTGGCAGAGGAGATGTTCAAAGCCATCAACGAGGCCTATGAGGTGCTCAGTGACCCCGACAAGCGTTCCCGCTATGACCAATTGGGGGCAAACTGGGAGGACTTTGCCGAATTTGCCGAGAGCTACCATTCCAGCCGCAAACACAAGCAACGTGTGGAATATGGCTCCCAAATCTTTGATTTGCCCTTCAGCGATTTCTTTGACACTTTTTTTGGCGATCAGGCGGGGGGCTTGTGGGACAAGCGGGCCGAAGTTCCACCCTCCCCTTCTTCAGATCTCAGTTATACCGCTCAGGTTACCTTGGAAGAGGTTTTGCATGGCACCCAGCGCCAGATTCAACTGAATCACAACGATCCTTCCCAGACCTTCGATGTGACCATTCCACCGGGGGTCAAAGCGGGATCAAAGGTGCGTATTGGCAAGGGATCAGAGCCGCTCTTTCTGGAAATTCGCCTGCGTCCACACCCCCTCTTTGCGCCCGAAGAACACCATTTGCGGGGCTCCCTGCAGATTCTCGATTACGAAGCGATGCTGGGTTGCAGCAAGGCGGTCAAAACCCTGACTGGTCAAATTCAGCTCAAAATCCCCCCAGGCAGTCAAACGGGCCAGATTTTTCGGATCAAGGGCCAGGGCCTGCCCCAACTCAAACAGCCTGAGCAGCGCGGGGATTTGATGATGGTTTTGGGGGTCAAAACCTCCACGGGTTTGAATCCAGAAGAGCGCCTGTTAATCGAGCGCTTCCGTGCCTTGCGGGAGGCGCGCTCGCCTTAGGTGCTGACGGGCTCTCTTAACGCGACCCGGTATTTTGCGGCTGTGCAGGCCTGAATGTCTTCCAGACTCAGTTCGGGGTCTTTTTCAATCAGCACCAATTCTTGGGCCTGTTTGTCGACCTCAAAGACGGCTTTTTCGGTAATGATCAAGTCGATGCAGCGTTTGCCCGTCAGCGGCAGGGTGCATTCGGGTAAAAGCTTTGCGGCCCCGCTTTTGTCGTTGTGGGTCATCACCACCACCACACGCTGGGCGCCCGCCACCAGATCCATTGCGCCGCCCATGCCTTTGACCATTTTACCCGGCACCATCCAATTGGCGATATCCCCGGCCTGAGAGACTTCGAGGGCTCCCAGAATGGCGAGGTTGATATGCCCGCCGCGAATCATGCCAAAAGAGCTGGCGCTGTCAAAATAACTCGCGCCTGGCAGGGCGGTCACGGTCTGTTTGCCGGCGTTGATCAGATCGGCATCCACTTCGCCCTCTTCGGGAAAGGGCCCAATCCCGAGCAGGCCGTTTTCGGAGTGCAGCACCACGGTCATGCCTTCGGGCACATAATTGGCCACGAGGGTGGGAATGCCAATGCCGAGATTGACGTAAAAGCCGTCGCGCAATTCCTGCGCCGCCCGTTTAGCGAGTCGTTCTCTGCTCGATTCGTTTTTCATAATGCGCCCCTTTCAGCAAATAATTCACAAAAATACTGGGTGTATGAATCTGGTCTGGGTCGAGATCCCCCACGGGCACCACTTGCTCGACTTCGGCAATCGTGATTTTGCCTGCTGTGGCAATCGGTTGGTTGAAGTTGCGGGCTGTTTTGCGGTAGAGCAAATTGCCATGGGTATCACCCACCTGGGCTTTGACCAAGGCCAACTCCCCTGTGATCGGCTTTTCGAGCACATACATCTTGCCGTCGATTTCGCGGGTCTCTTTGCCCTCGGCCACGGGGGTGCCATAGCCTGTGGGCGTGTAAAAGCCGCCAATGCCCGCGCCCCCTGCGCGAATGCGCTCAGCCAGGGTGCCTTGGGGCACAAATTCGACTTCGAGTTCGCCATCGAGGTATTGGCGCTCAAAGAGTTTGTTTTCTCCCACATAACTGGAGACCATTTTGCGGATCTGACGGGTCTGCAAGAGCAGACCCAGGCCAAAATCGTCCACGCCCGCATTGTTGCTGACGACAGTTAAATCTTTCACGCCCAGCTCGCGCAGAGCCAGGATCAAATTTTCGGGAATACCGCACAGACCAAAGCCACCAACCAGCACCGTGGCGCCGTCTTTGAGGCCCACCTTTGCCAAGGCTTCTGCTGCGCTTTGAACCACTTTTTTCATAACGCGAGGCTCCCTTTCGGGTGATGGGGAAAGTATACCATTTTAACTGCGTTGGTATTTGTCTTCAAAGCGGACGATATCGTCTTCACCCAGATAGGGCCCCGATTGCACTTCGACCAGTTCCAGATCAATGGTGCCGGGATTTTCGAGCCGGTGGACTTCGCCGACAGGAATATACGTGGACTGGTTCTCAGTCAGCAAAAAGACCTTTTCGCCACAGGTCACACGGGCGGTGCCTTTGACCACGACCCAGTGTTCGGCGCGGTGGTGGTGCATTTGTTTGGACAGTTGTTGGCCCGGATGCACGGTGATGCGTTTGACCTGAAAGCGCTCACCTTTGTCGACGGTTTCGTAAAAGCCCCAGGGTCGGGCGACTTTGGTGTGGTTTTCGGCTTCTGGGCGCTGTTGGCTGCGCAATTGACCCACCAACTCTTTGACCTCCTGGGCGTGGTCTTGGCTGGCAACCAGCACGGCATCCGGGGTTTCAATAATCAACAGGTTTTCCACACCCACGGCGGTCAGCAGACGGCCACTGCTGCGCAGGAGATTGCCTGTGGCGTTCAGGGCCACCACATTGCCTTGGCAGGCATTGCCTGCAGCGTCTTGGGGGTATTGGCTTTTGAGTGCATCCCAAGATCCCACATCTGACCAGCCGGCATTGAGGGGCAGTACCACACCCAGTGCTGTTTTTTCCATCACAGCATAGTCAATTGAGCGGGCCGGGCTCAGCGCAAAAGCGTTGGCCTCTGGTCTGAAAAAGTCCTGTTCGGCTTGGCCCTGTTCAAAGGCCTTTTGGCAGGCCGCAAGCAGTTCGGGCTGGTATTTTTCGAGTTCAGCAATCCAGGTCTGGGGAGCCAGAGCAAAGATACCGCTGTTCCAGAGATAATCACCGGCTGTTAAATAGCTCTCTGCTGTGGCCTGATTGGGCTTTTCGACAAAGGCCACGATCTTTTCCCCCTGCGCTTGAATATAACCGTAGGCGGTTTCCGGCCGATCCGGGCTTACGCCAAAGGTCACGATCTGTCCGGCTTGGGCCCATTCAGCCGCTTGGGGCAGCAGGGCGCGAAAGGCGGTGGGCTGGCTCAGGGCATGATCCGAGGGCATCACCAGCAAAAGTGCTTCGCTCTGGTGGGCCAAAGCCCACAGGGCGGCCAAGGTCAGGGCGGGCCCTGTGTTGCGCGCTTCGGGCTCCAAAATGATTTGGGCCGGGGCTGTATCAATTTGGCGCAATTGTTCATTGACCAAAAAGCGGTGGGCTTCTTGGGTCAGAATCAGCGGGCCCAGAATGTCAGGCAGACCTTCGAGGCGCTGTACAGTGGCCTGAAAGAGCGAGCGCTCTGAAGCCAAGCCGATAAATTGTTTGGGAAAATGTTCGCGAGACAAGGGCCAGAGCCGGGTACCAGAGCCGCCGCAGAGAATCACAGGTAACCAGGAGATGGGGGGGAAGGCAGTCATACTGGAAAAATCCTCTGTATTCTTTCGTCTTTTGTATTATGCGCTTTTTTAAGCGGATTTGCCTTGATCATCAAAATGAAAAGCAAAAGATATATTTCTGTTAAATATCTATGTTATCTTAAATCTACATCAGAAAGTCGGTCCGCCGATGACTGGTGAGCCCATCAAAACTCTAGCTTAGCAGCCCTGCAAGGGGCTTTTTTGTTTTTTGTTTTTTTAAGAAGCATTCAAGTCCAATCTGATCTCAACTGGGCAGTGATCCGAACCCATCACCTGATCGAGAATGTCAGCCTGAGAGACCGCTGAGAGCAGGTTTTCGCTCACGAAAAAATAGTCAATCCGCCAGCCAATATTGCGCTCGCGCACATTGGCGCGGTACGACCACCAGGTATAGCGGTCACGGGCCAAGGGGTGTAAATGTCTGAAGGTGTCGATATACCCGTTTTCGATATATTTATCCAACATGTCCCGTTCAATCGGCAAAAAACCTGAGGTCTCTTGATTGGCTTTGGGGTTTTTGAGATCCACTTCTTTGTGGGCGGTATTCCAATCGCCGGTGATCACCACTTTGCGGCCCGCACGCACCTGGGTGTTGAGTTCTTTTAGCAGGGCTTCATAAAAGTCCAATTTGTAGATCACCCGGCCCTGATCGCGCTGACCATTGGGGAAATAGACGTTGTACAGCAAAAATGCGCCGTGATCAGTCACCACTACCCGGCCTTCGCTGTCGAAGCGCTCAATCCCCAAGCCACTGTGGGCTGAGAGGGGCGGTTTGCGTGAAAAAGTGGCCACGCCACTGTAGCCCTTTTTTTCGGCATTGGCCCAGTGGGTGTGGTAACCATGACCTTCGAGCAGTTCGTACGAGAGCTGAGAGGGCCAGGCTTTGGTTTCTTGCAGACAGAGCACATCGGGCTGGGTTGCTTGCAGCCATTCCAAGAAGCCTTTGCGCTCGACTGCGCGCAGGCCATTGACGTTCCACGAGATCAAATGCATGGTTTTTTTCCATTTCCTGTTAACAATCAAGGGAATTCTATCACTGAAAAAGAGGCGCGAGATCGCCTAAAGTGGATCCTGAACGCAAAAATGTGGAGAAACCAAGCGCATGATGAAAGAATACTCCAGTGATATGATTGCCAGCCAGATTGGTGTCCCTCAGCAGCAGGTGGAAAACTGGGCTGAAGAATTTCACATTCCCTACCGTCAGAAGGGCGTCAGTCGCAATTTTGAGCAAGAGGCCATGGACGTGCTCAAAACGATTAAAAACCTCAAAGATGGCAACCGTGGCTTTGACACGATCCGCCAGAAAATTGAAGTGACCCATCCCGCCGTTTGGGATGGCCCACCCGCCACGGGCCTGCCGTCGGCCCAGGCCTTGGAAAAATTGGTCGAAGACACGATCGAGCGCAGTTTTGAGAAAAAGTGGAACCAATTGCTTGGGCAATTGGGAGATCTCAATGAATTGGCCGAGAAATATGCCCAGGCCAGTTATAGCATTGGTCAAATGACCGAACAGGCCCGCACCCTGGAAGAGATCAATTTGCGTCTCAAGGCCCAGTTGCAGGTTTTGCCTTCACCCGATGAGTGGCAGGCCATGCAAGAGCGCGAAGTTTTGTATAAAAAACTGCTCTATGATTTACACAGCCGGGTGCAGAAACTGGAATATGGAGAGCTGGTCGAAGCCTCTTTCCTTGAAGCAGAAGGCCTGCCTTCGATCGGCCCCGAAGTTATGGCCCCTGTCAACGAAGACGTCTTAACGGCGTCCACAGAAACGACTCCCTGAATGGCTGTATAAAGATGGAGCGCACGACCCTGGTCTTTTGGACCGTGATTGCCTGTCTGCTTGGCACCTCTGCTTTTTATGGCTTTTCTGCTGAGCAGCGCCGCAGCAAGGTACAAAAGACCAGTGGGGTGGTCAACAGTGGCGATTTATTGAACTTGGTTCAGGTGCTTGATGGCGATAGCATTTTGGCGAGCAAAGCAGGAGAAGAGCCTGTGGGGCTCCGGCTGGTCGGCATCAAGGCCTTTGATGCCAAAGTCGAGAAAGACGTGATGACACCGTTTGCCCAGGCGGGGGTTGAATTGCTCAAACGTGAATTGGCCAATAAACCGCTGCGTGTGTCGCTCAGCGCCTCTTCTTCTCAAGACAAATACGGCCGCTATTTGGCCACCATTTATGCCGATGATCAGGACATTTCCCTGCAGTTGATTCGCCAGGGTTTGGCCTTGGTCTACCCCGTTTATCCGTTTCCCTCCCTGTCCTTTTATTTACAGGAACAGGAATTGGCCCACGCCAAGCGGCGCGGTTTTTGGTCGCATAAACAGGCCAGTGAGCGGGCCATGGCCCAAATGCGCGAATGGCGCAGTCAGTCTGAATAGAGGCAGATATGTTTCAAGTTTTGTTTCAGCTATTTAATAAAAAAACACTGCGCAACCCACCTGCCTTTTTGCGGGTAAGCGCATTGATGGTCGCACTTCTGCTCTATGGCACCACGGGCTTTCTCTATTTTGAGTTGCCAAACAATCCCGATCTCACGTGGTGGGATGCCCTGTGGTATACGGTTGTGACCTTGACGACAGTGGGCTATGGTGACTTTTTTCCCAAAAGTCCCGGCGGGCGTTTTTTTGTGGGGGGGCCGATCATGGTCTTTGGGATTGGCCTCTTGGGTTATGCCCTCTCTTTAATTGCCTCGGCCCTCGTCACTTCAAAGACAAAGGAGATCAAAGGTATGTCGGCGTTTAAGTTAAAAAACCACCTGGTTTTGTTTAATTTTGCAGGTTTGGCAAAAATTGAGCGGGTCCTGGATGAATTGAGTGAAGATCCTACAACGGGTAAAATTCCCGTGGTCTTGGTGGATGAGTTTTTGGAGGAATTGCCTGCAGAGTTGCAGAAACGTGGGGTTCATTATGTGCGGGGCAATCCCACCCGCGACGAAACTCTTTTGCGGGCTTCGATTACGCAAGCCCGCCATGCCATTATTTTGACGCGCAATGCCACGGATCCGGCTTCGGATCACCTGAATTTGGCAATTGCTTTGGCGGTGGAAGGTCTGTGCAAAGGGGTCAACACCGTGGTCGAATGCCTGTCTCCGAGTTCTGAGGAGCTGTTGCGCAAAGCGGGAAGTGACCGGATTGTCTGTTCTCATCGCTTTGATGCCTATTTTATAAGCCAAGAATTACTCAATCCTGGCATTCAAGAGATCGTCGGGGAATTGTTGACTGTGACCAAAGGCCAGCAATTTAATTTGGTGCCCGTAAAGCAGGCGGGAAATTTTGCCGAATTGGCACAGCGCTCTATGCAGCAAGGCCACGTGGCTTTGGGCATTGGCTATGCCGACAAAACCTTTGCTCTCAACCCGCCTGCCAGTGTGCAGGTGCCTGTAGGCGCAAACCTTGTCACCATAGGCCCAGAGCAGTTGAGCCAGATCTAGGCTTATTGACCCCGCTGAGAAGACTTTCTATAATGATTCATCATTTGAGCATTCAGATTGGGTCAGTGAATAACTTCAAATTAACCCATTTAAAATAATATTCTACTTATAGAAAGTTAGCCATGACAGAAAATACAGAAATAAACGAAGAAAAAGACGCCGGTTTTGATGTCTTTGAACTTTTGGTCGCCCTATTATTGGGCTTGGCAGCCACCGGTGCTGCTTGGTCGGGTTACCAAGCGGGCCTGTGGACGGGCAATCAGTCTTCCGCTTATGCCGAAGCAGCCACAACGGCGATCAAAGCGGCCACCGAAAAAACCGATGCCATGATCAATATTGCCCAGGATTACCAAATCGACATTCTTGGCAAACAGATTTTGCGTGAAGCCAAAACCAGCAAAACCCCAGCTGTCCGAGAAAATTTGCTGGAGATGGCCGACTATCTCTATACTTGGCAAATGAGCCCAGAGGCATACGAAAGCTTGGGATTGCCCGAGGCCAAACATGCCACCAATATCAAAGTGGATGACGAAGATGCAGAAGGCCTGAGTGAAAAAGAACTGTTCGAATTGGCTTTGCACAACGATTTGGATGATGCCGGCAACCAATATGAAGAACAGATGGTGGCGGATTCCAACGCCATGTTCAAAAAAGCCGATGACTTTTTTAATGCCGGTCAAGAGCACAATACCCGTGGCGATCGCTTTGATCTTTTGGGGGTGGTTTATACCATTTCGCTGTTCTTTGCAGGTTTGGCTTTGGTGTTTAAAACCAAGGTCAAATGGGGCTTCTTTGGCGTGGGTGTCGTGATCTTCCTCTTATCGAGTTATTTCCTCTTTACCATGAAGTGGGCCGCGATTATCCCTGGATAAAATTTCTTTTCAAAAACCTGGGCATGTGTTTACATGGGCCC
Source organism: Candidatus Sericytochromatia bacterium (assembly GCA_050248915.1). GTDB lineage: Bacteria > Cyanobacteriota > Sericytochromatia > UBA7694 > UBA7694. The sequence continues at coordinate 6,917 of JBFWRL010000002.1, read as the reverse complement.
AGGTTTTTTTTTTGATCTGATAATCACCCATTTGCTGCCAATTCAGCTGTTTTAAGTCTTGTCCTCAATTGAGTTACGCCGATTATGGTGTTAAAGTAGAAAAAATTCATTTAATACAAGGACACCCATGGCCACCCCCTCTTCTCCCGCCTCGACAGACAGTTCGGCACCCAGTTATACCACCCCTTTGGTCGTCGTGACCTTGCTTTTTTTCATGTGGGGGTTTCTGACCTGTCTCAACGATATTTTGATCCCCCATCTCAAGGCCCTGTTTGATCTGACGTATACCCAAAGTGCGCTGATCCAATTTACCTTTTTTACCGCTTACTTCGTGATGTCGATTCCCTCTGGCAAGATCATTGCGCGTTTGGGCTACCAAAAGGGCATTGTGATTGGGCTTTTAACAGCCGGTGTCGGTGCGCTGCTTTTTTATCCCGCTGCCAGTGTGCCCTCTTATCCGCTGTTTTTGCTGGCGCTGTTTGTGCTGGCTTCGGGCATTACCCTGCTGCAGGTAGCTGCCAACCCTTATGTGGCGGTACTGGGCCGGCCAGAGACGGCTTCCAGCCGCCTGAATCTGACCCAGGCCTTTAACTCACTTGGCACCACTCTCGCCCCCTATTTTGGCGCACTGTTTATTTTGTCTGGCACCATGTTGAGCAGTGAGGCTATGAGCAAACTTGAGCCGGCCAAATTGCAGGCCTATCGCTTGGCTGAAGCGGCTTCGGTGCAAATGCCCTATCTGGCTCTGGGCCTCGCGCTCGGCGTGCTGGCTTTGGCGATGGCCAAGTTTAAACTGCCGGTGATTGCCAGTGTCGAAGACCCCGAAGCCAAAGCTGTCAAATTGAGTGAGGCCTTTCAACACAAACATTTGGTGCTGGGGGCCCTGGCGATTTTTGTCTATGTCGGCGCAGAAGTCTCGATTGGCAGTTTTTTGGTCAATTTTCTCGGCCAGTCAGACATTGCTGGGCTCAAAGAATCCGCTGCGGCTGGTTTTGTTACCTATTATTGGGGCGGGGCCATGTTGGGCCGCTTTGTGGGCTCGGCCCTGATGCAAAAAATGCAACCCGGTAAATTGCTGGGGGTTTTTGCCCTGGTGGCCAGTGCTCTGGTCTTTGCCACAACGTTGCTCTCAGGTCAGTTTGCGATGTGGACCATTTTGGCAGTGGGCCTGTTTAATTCGATTATGTTTCCCACGATCTTTACCCTCGGTATTAATGGCCTGGGCAAAGTCACCAGCCAGGGCTCCAGTTTGCTGGTCATGGCCATTGTTGGTGGGGCCATCATTCCCCTCGGCCAAGGCGCGCTGGCAGACACGATCGGCATTCATACAGCCTTTGTACTGCCTGCGATCTGCTATTTGTATATTGCCTATTATGGTTTTGTGGGTTCGAAGGTCGAAGCTGCTCCGGTTTGAGCAGCCTTTTCCCAAATCTTCTTTGAGCTACATCTTTTTGGCAGTGCGGGGGTCAAACAAGTCGCGCAGGCCATCACCCATCAGGTTAAAGGCCACCACCACGCCCATAATCGCCAAACCAGGAAAGGTCAGAGTCCAGGGAGCCGTGCGGATAAAGTCTTTGGCATTGCTCAACATGGTGCCCCATTCGGGGGTCGGTGGCTGAGCGCCCAGGCCCAAGAAACTCAGACCTGCGGTTTCGAGAATGGCTGCGCCAATCCCCAAGGTAGCCTGTACAATCAGCGGCGAGAGGCAATTGGGCAGAATATGAAAGGCAATGATGCGGGTGTGGCTGGCCCCCATGGCATGGGAGGCCTCGATAAACTCCTGGTTGCGCACCTGCAGGGTGGTTGAGCGCAGGAGACGGGCATAAAGCGGCACATTCACGATCCCAATGGCGATCATGGCATTGTTCAAACCGGGCCCGAGAATGGCCACGATCAAAATGGCCAAGAGAATGCTGGGGAAAGCCAGAATAATGTCGATGCCCCGCATCAGCACTTCACCGACCATGCCACCAAAATAACCGGCAATCACGCCAATCAACGAACCCACAATCAAAGCAATGCCAACCGAGAGTAGGCCCACCCTGAGTGAGACCTGGGCACCGTAAATGATACGGGCGCAGATATCCCGGCCCAAATCATCGGTGCCAAACCAATGGGCGGCTGAAGGCGGCAAAAGGCGGGCATCGAGATTTTTTTCGATCGGGTTGTACTGGGTAAAGAGCTGGGGGAAAAAGGCCAGCAACAAAAAGACCAAGACAATGCTGCCACCAAAGATAAAGGCTTTGTTGCGCAGCAGGCGCTTACCTACAACAACCCAAGAGGCCTGTTCTGTGACCGGTGCAACCAGATCGGCAGTAATCATAACGGGTTAAAGTGCTTTCAAGGTGGCGACGAGCAGTTGGGAGAATTTGGCGCTGCTCTCATTAACCACGCGCAGGACCTCTGCGCCCGTGGCGTGGTGACCGGTGTCGGGGATGGCCATATCGCTGATCAGGGCCAGGCCGAGCACTTTCATGCCACGGTGTACCGCCATGATCACTTCAGGCACAATCGACATACCCACGGAGTCACAGCCCCACTGCATCAACATGCGCAGTTCAGCGGGGGTAAAAAAGACCGGGCCGGTAATGCCGCAGTAGACGCCCTCATGCAGGCGCAGACCGGATTGCAGGGCCACCTGGTGGGCGACTTGGCGCAGAGCCGGGGTATAAGCGTCAAACATCACTGGGAAGCGCGGGCCCAGTTCTTCGTCGTTGGTGCCAATCAGGGGATTGCTGCCCGTGAAATTGACATGATCGCGGATCAACATGATATCGCCGGGGACAAAATTATAATTCAGGCCGCCGGTGGCGCAGGTGGCAATCAAGGTGTGCACACCCATTTCTTTCATCACGGCAATGGGCAAGGTGACCTGTTGTTGGCTATAACCTTCGTAGGTGTGAAAGCGTCCCTGCATCATGACGACATTTTTGCCACCAAGGGTGCCCACCACGAGATTACCTGCATGGCCAGGAGCGGTGGATGTGGGAAAATTGGGGATTTCGCCGTAGGGAATCACGACAGCATTTTCAGCAGACTCGGCCAAAACACCCAGGCCAGAGCCCAGGATCACGCCGTATTCTGGTTTGACATGGGCCTGTTCCAGAATTTGGCCTGCAAGTTGTGTCAGCTGATCTTTGTGGTTGTTCATTTACGAAGGGGGCCTTTCAAAAGCATGTATCTCAACTTAAAATAGCTCATTAAAATCGCTTTGACATTTTACCATATTCTCACTCTGGCTTTCTTTCTTGTGACCCATTTACGGATGCGGGTGATCCCCCCGTGTTACAATGGCAGAATAAACCGATAAAGACCGATGCAGACAATTCTCCATGCGTGAAAACTGGCCCTACGTAGTAACTTTTTTAATGGCTTGGCTCAGTGCCGACCTTTTGGTGCCTGTGGTGCGCAGCTTTGCTTATAAAGTGGGCAAAGTCGACAAACCCGGCACCCGCAAAATTCATGTCAGCCCCATCCCCCGCATGGGTGGCATCGCCATTTGCTTGGGCTTTTTTATCTCTTTGTTGGGGATTGAATACCTGCGCCCAGGCTATTTTTCACTCTTGCCTTCGGAGTGGAAAGGCATTGTGCTCGGCGGCATTTTGATCTTTATTGTGGGGCTGATCGACGATCTCTTTGATATGCCGGCCAAGGTCAAGCTCTTGGGCCAAATTGCTGCCGCCAGTGTGGCCTTTTGGTTTGGGGTCAAGCTCTCGTTTATCTCCAATCCCATGGGGGGGCTGATTCTCTTCCCTGACTGGCTCAGTTTTGCTTTAACCGTCTTTTGGTTGGTGGCGATTACCAATACAATCAACTTAATTGATGGCCTTGATGGCCTCGCGGGCGGGGTTTCGACCATCGCGGGGATTACCCTGTTTATGTTGGCCCTGGAGCGTAACCAGGGCCTAAGCGCCTTGGTTGCAATTGCACTCGTAGGCGGTACCATGGGCTTCTTGCGCTATAATTTTAACCCTGCCAAAATCTTTATGGGCGACTGTGGCAGTTTGTTTTTGGGTTTTATGCTCGGCAGTCTCTCTCTTACCGGGGCCATGAAAGTGGCCGCGACTGTGGCCGTATTTTTGCCGATCCTCATTCTCGGCATCCCGATTTTTGACACGACCTTTGCGATTGTGCGCCGTTTAATCACCCGCAAGCCGATCTTTCAGGCCGACAAAGGCCACTTGCATCACCGCCTGCTCAATATTGGTCTCTCCCAGCGCCGGGCCGTGCTCTTGATCTACGGCTTTAGCACCTTCTTGGGCGGTCTGGCTCTGTATTTGGTCAAATATTCTCAGGCCAAGGTACTGATCATTGTCTCGTTGATGATGATTCTCTGGGGCGTGGTCGACTTGCGCAATTTTTGGCCTGCCAAACGCAGCAGCGAAAGCAGTTAGATTCGCCACTCTTCGGGGGTGAGTTCTTCTAAGGCATCGGGGTCGAGTTCGGCCCAATTGTTGATCTGTTCCAGGGCCTGTTTTTGTGTGCGGCGGCTGCGTACCCGGCCCACGGTGCCCAATTTGAGCACCTGGTTCTGGATATTTTTTCCCACAGCCTTTTTGGTCAGATCTTCCGTCTTTCGCGAATCTTGCCGTTCGCGAAAGCGCTCTTCAACTTCTTGCAGCAGGCGCAGGTAATTGTAATAGCGCTCAGATTCGGTATCACAATTTTCTTTGATCGCGCAGTTTTCCTCTTCGCGGTGCAAACAGTCGTTGTATTCACATTGGCCCAGCCAGCGCACAAATTCGGGATAATAATTGGCCAGTTCTGAGGCCTCTAGCGGTGGCAACTCACAGGCACTAAAACCCGGACTGTCGGCAATCCAGCCGGTTTGGTTTTTGTAATAGACCGGGTGCAGTGAGACATGGCGGGTGGTGTGTTTGCCGGTGCCGAGCTTTTGGTTGACCTCGCCTGTGCTCAGGTGGCAATCGGGATTGAAGCGGTTGATCAGCGAGGATTTGCCCACACCCGAAGGCCCTGCCAGTACCGAGACCTTGTTCATTAACGTGGCTTCGAGGGCTTCGAGCCCTTCGCCAGTGGCTGAAGAGAAAAAGAAGAGCGGAAACTCCCCATACTCTTCGCGCAGCCATTCCTCCAGCTCTTCGTCAGCTAAATCGGTTTTGCTGACACAGATCACGGGGTCGAGTTTCTCCCAGCGCACCGATAAGATCAGGCGATCGATCAAATTGCTGTTAAAATCTGGCTGCAAACACGACATGACCAGCAAAACCTGGTCAATATTGGCCATGGCCGGGCGCTGCAATTCGTTGCGGCGGGGCTCAAAGCCCACAATCACCGGGCGTTCGTCTTCGCTGTTTTCGAGCGTTACGCGGTCGCCCACGCGCAGGGTCTCTCCGGCTTTTTTAATATTGGCCCGCTGGGTACACAACATGACCTGATCGCCCGAGACGACCGAATAAAAATTGGCCTCGACCTTTGTGACGAGCCCTTCCACTACGGTTGAACCCAGTGCTCAAGCCTGTGCTCAGGCCTATGCTCAGGCAAGGGTTTTCAGCTCTTTTTCACGTTGGTGCACCCGCAATTGACCACAGGCCGACATATCTGCGGAGCCGTGGTTATTGCGGATCGTAACTGGGAAACCGGCTTCGGTCAGCAGGTACTGAAAATGCGTGATCTCTTTGCGCGGCGGGGCCTGAAAGGGACTGTTGACAGGGTTGTAAGCAATCAGGTTGATATGGCAGTGAATCCCGCGCAGGGCCTTGATCAGGGCATTGGCGTCAGCATCGGAGGTATTGGTGCCTTTGAGCATCGTGTATTCAAAGGTGATCCGGCGCTTGGTGCGGTTGGCGTAGAGTTTTGCGGCCTGTAGCAATTCGGTTACGCCGTATTTGCGGTTGATCGGCACGAGCCGGTTACGCACGTCGGTATTGACGCTGTGCAGCGAAATCGCCAGGTTATAATCGGCTTTTTCGTCCATCAGGCGTTGAATGCCAGGAATAATCCCGGAGGTCGAGATCGTGATGTGGCGCAGGCCCAGTTCGACCTCTTTGTTGAGCAGGGCAATGCTTTTGAGCACGGGTTCATAATTCAGCAGGGGTTCACCCATGCCCATAAAGACCAGATTGCTGATCCGGGTGTGGGGGGTGAAATCTGAGAGCAGGCCCTGAGCGACGGCGTGTTGCATCAGCAGGTATTGAATCACAATTTCACCGGCGCTCAGGTTGCGGCGAAAGCCACTCAGACCGGTAGCGCAAAAAGGGCAGCCCACATTGCAGCCGACCTGCGAAGAGACGCAGGCGGTCAGGTGGTTTTTTTGCACGATGGTGACACATTCCACGATTTCGCCGTCGAGCAGCTCGATCAAGAATTTCGTGGTGCCGTCAGCGGATTTGACGGTCTCTTTGATCTTGCCGGGGCTGACGTGGGTTTTTTCTGTGAGCATCAGGCGAAAGGCTTTGCTCAGATCGCTCATGTCCGCAGCTTCGGTCACGTGTTTTTGGTACATCCATTGGGCAATTTGTTTGCCCCGGAAGGATTTTTCGCCGACAGACTCGACCCAGGCGGTGAGTTCAGCGGTAGTCATGCCCACCAAGACAGGCAGGGCAGGCAAGACATCAGGGGTGTTGTTTTGAGATAGAGACATGGGGTATTTCCAGATTTGATCTTCTTTTTCTCATTCTAGCGCAGTTTGGGGCTATTATTGCAGGAGATCGCTTTTGATTCCGTTTCTCACGATTGAAATTTTGTGGATTTCAAGTACGTAATTTATAATGGTTTTGCTGCTGTAGCAGCCAAGATTAGGTTGGAAAAATGCAACAATTAAAATCCATTATCGCTTTGCTGCTCCAATTTTTGCTCTTGGGTTGCCAGCTTTCTCAGCCACAGGTTTTGTCATCGGCTTTACCAAGCGCACCTGTTTTACCTGCTCCTCAGGCCAGCCCAACTTCCGCTCTTTTGCC
>JBFWRL010000001.1:0-132462 GCA_050248915.1 Candidatus Sericytochromatia bacterium | reverse complement strand
ACCCCGCCTTCGGGGCAGAGCGTTGATGCCATTCAGACGTATACCTTGGTTCTGCAGGGCTATGAAGATGGGGAAGCCCGTCGTCTGTTTCAAGCTGAGTTGGAAAAACTCGGATTGGATGTGGAATTGCTGCAGTCGGGTGCCAATCGGGCTGAATACCAAATTACCCTGACCCCCCAGGCTCAGAAAACCTGGTTAGAAAGCTTATCGGAGACCTTTGAAAAACACTATGAGCTAAAGCAAGATGGCTCGCGGTTGTTGTTTTTACGGCGCTAGATCATGCAACAACATGCCGCGTCACTGCTCAATGCCTCCGCGATTCTGATTATTTTTCCGCTTTTTCTCTTGTTCTCGGCTATCACCGCCTTTTTACTGTTTAGCCCCCTGGGCACCCCGCTGTTTAAGATCTTGGCTGCCAGGGCCATGCAAAAGAAAAAATATGCGTCAGCTGCGCGTTTGTATGAGCGCATTTACCATTGGCAGGAGTTGCTGGAAGGCAGCGATGTCTATGCCAAACAGGCGGCTTTTGCCTGGGAGCAAGTGGGTGATTTGCGGCAGGCCCTGTCTTATTCTCAAAAGGGAGAAGACTGGGCCAAGGTGGGCCAATTGCTGATTGAAATGGGAAAAATGGAGCAGGCCATTGAGGTCTTTCGTGAGCATAAATTGGCCGCCCGTCTGGCTTTTTGTTATGAACAAACAGGGCATTTCTGGGGAGCCGGAGAATTGTATGAACTGGAACTCGACAACCACCACAAGGCCATGCGCTTCTACGAAAAAGCCCTGCAACAAGACGATCTCTCACCTTTGGATCGTATTCGGGTACGTTTGCTGATGGCCCGTACCGTTTTTCGCCTGGGCAAAAAAGAGGAAAGCTTGAGCCATTTTGAGATGGCAGAAGCACTGCTGGCCAAACCCGAGGCCCCTGAACCCGATGAACACTTAAAAGTGGTTTACCGCACGGTGCAACTGCTCTTGAATGGCAAATAATTAATCGTTCCTTGTTCTTGTCTTAATTTTATTTTAAGAATGATTGGGCGCTTGGGGCCCGATAATCTGTGTATTACGGACACATCTGTCCGGCATTAATCAAGTGTTTGAATGAGGAGTCCTTTTATGCGTTATTCTCTGACTTTGCTGGCGGCTTGTCTCTTGGCTTTTTCCAGTGGTTGCAGCAAATCCCCTGTTCTTACTACTCCTGGAAGTGTTGGCTCCTCTGCTTTGCGCAGCAACACGGTTGCACGCACCCCTGTTGCCACTTCTGCCACTGCCCGCAACAGTGGTAAAACAACCGTTGAGGTAGAAAGTGCCCCTGCACAGAGCTCCGATTATTCCAATGAAGATGTCTCGGCTGAAATCAGCCGCCAAGGTTCGACCGATCAAAACGACAGCTGGGAGTAAGCCATGAAAGTGCATTCACTTTGGCTGGGAGCCTGTGCTCTTTTGGCTTTGACCACTGCTTGTCAATCTTTTGCCCCACTAAAAACGCCTTCCTCTGCCACGCTTCAGGCCCAGCAAGCCCCCTCCGGGGCCTTTGAATTTCAATCTCTCTTTGAGGTCGATGGCGCAGGGGATCGTTGGCTGGAAAACCGCTTTCGCGATTTTGACCAAGGCCTCTTAAAAGAAAACTTAAACCTGCGCACCCAAGGGCCTTTGCAACTCAAGCCCGAAGCCCGTCAAGGCCGCTATCTCTCGCGGGTCTATACTGCTCCATTTGCCTTTAACGCTGTGATGCCTGCTTGGAGCGCCCAAATTCCAGCCGGTGCCCAACTCGAAGTCCAAGCCCGTGTCAGCAATGATGGCCGCAATTGGGGAAGTTGGCTGCCGCTGTTTCAAGAGCGCAGTATTCTCTTGCCTCAACAGATGCGGTTTATTCAGTATCAGGTGCTGTTTAAAAGCCCCGACGCGGTCCGTTTGCCACTCTTTGAGGGAATCAGCTTTCAATTTGGCAAAACCCGTCCCAGTTCAGGCCTGAGCCGCGCGGGTCGCAAACAAGCCCTGGTGCCCAAACCCGAGGTGCTGCCGCGAGAAGCCTGGCGGGCCCGTCCCCCCAAGGGTGAATACACCCCCCACACCCCTGCTGCCATTGTTTTACACCATACCTGGAAGCCCACCGCGGCACAATATCTCAAAGATGCCACTATTCGTGGGATTCAGAACTACCACATGAATGACAATAAATGGTCGGATATTGGCTATCACTTTTTGATTGGCCCAGATGGGGTGATCTATCAAGGACGCCCGGAAACCGTGATTGGGGCACATTCTACCCCCAATACCAATTATATTGGCATTTGTATCATCGGCGATTATGATCCCGGTCAAGACCCACTGACCCCTGAATCGTATGCGGCCCTGCTCGATCTCATGACTTGGTTGACCTCTGAATACGGGATTGCCACCCAAGAATTTTATGGGCATCGCGATTTTAGCACCAAGAGCTGTCCGGGGGATTCGGTGCATCACCGCCTGGACGAGATTCGGGCTGAGGTTAAACGGCGCTTGGAACTGGCCCAACACCCGCCTGTGCCGCGCCGCTAGCGCAGAAAAAACCCGGCAGTTGTAAACGCTGCCGGGACAGGGAAGATAACACAAGCAAGAAGTTTGCTTTGTGGTTGTTTAATCGAATTGGACTGGCCCGCCTGATATTTCAGCTGGGCTTGTTTTCTATTGTAGAATTGCGGCCTTTGGGGATGTTGGGTTTAGCCCTGGCCAAAAGCTTGATATGTGTCAATCTCTGATTATTTGGAGGTTTCTCAAGCGGTGATTTTGGTTTTTTTCCAGGTTTCTTTAAAGACCAGGACTGCGGTCCCACAAAAGACCAAACCCAGCACCAATGTGAGTAAAAGACGCCCTTGAAGACCCTCGTTCCAGGCGGGGCCCTGGTAATCAGCGGGCTGATGAAAAGCGGGTTGGCTGGGGGCATACACCACCTGAATGTGTTGCCCGGTTTTTAAATCTGGGCGAACAAGGTGACCTGTGTACGCTTTGTCTTGGACCCGATAGCTGATTTGATGGCAGGCAACAGGTTTGGGTTTGGATGGGCAGGTGGTCTCAGCGACGACGGTGGCTTGGATGCTTTTGCCATTGAGTTGGAGGTCGCGTTCTAAATGGGCTTGGCGCAGGATATTGATTGGCAAAAAAAGGCCAAACAGAAAAACAAAGCTGGCCAGTCCCAAACTGGCCCACAATTCTGTGCGCGTGGCTGTTGTTTGCTTGGCAATATTCACAGGCATGGCAATGGCCCCTTCTCTGCTCTTTCCGCTGATTATACAGGGCAGATACAAAAGCTTCAAGCAGAGGCTGGTAAACCCGTTTAAAAACAAGCTAGAATGAGCCATGCTGCAATTCGATATCGTGCTTCAGAAGCAAAACCTCAAACGCCCCCACCGGGATGTTCATATGGCCATGTATATGCCTTCCCACGGCGAATTTTTGCTTGAAAAATTGGCCCAACATGGCCTCAAACCAGGGCTGATCTTTGGCTTGGATGATTTCTGCTTGCGTCCAGAATTGCTGAATCACTCAGATGCTGAAATCTTGATTGTCTGCGGGGCGGATCAACATTTTGATGCGGATTTTCTTAGGGCTTGGCAAAAGGTCAAAAAAACTTATATGTATCAGAGTCTACTGACCTCCGAGCCGATCTATTCACCCGCAGCCTATTATGTTGATGAATACCAGAACGCAGCCCGCAAACACGAGCGCTTTGTCGAGGCCTTTGTGCCCCACAGTGTGTTTTATAACAGCCTGCTGGATTTTCAGCCCTCTGAAAACAAATACCGCGCCTCATTTGAGCGCCATCTCTACTCTTTGGCCGACCCCGAGTTGTTTCGGGGGCAGATCTTGCCCTGGGAAGAAAAAAAACAGGGATTGCTCTACCTGGGTAAAGCAGAGGCTTGGGGCTATTCTCGCTTGCCGCCACAGGCGTGGCAACGCTTGCAGCAATTGGAGTATTTTCTGGCCCAAGACCGCCTGTATTTTGAAGGGCACCAACAGAGTTATACCTTTCGCCAATGTTATGCTGCCGCCAATCGCTTTCGCTTTCAGCTCCAGCCCCGCTCGGGGTATTTTTTTCACAGTGCCCGCACCGTGCAGTCGGCCATTGTAGGCACTGTGCCTGTGGTGCTCCTGCAGCGCGATGTTTTGCCACTCTTTCTGACCGAAGCGCCTTGGGCCCGGCCCAACCACAATTTGCTCTTGGGCTTTGATGGCGAATACGATGTGCTGTTGGAGCAACTCAACGACCCGGAACTGGGCGCATATATTCATTCCAATCTGCCCGAGTTGCTGACTGCAGGCACGATCTCGACAGCGGTTCAGGCTTTGGTGGATTCAATTGAACGCAGTTTGGGAAAAATAAACCCAGCTTGGGGACAAGGAGAACGGAGAGATGTTTAATGCTCAATTGCTCATTTGGGCTTCCCCAGAGCCTGGCTGGCAGCAATTTGCCGATCTCCTGCATAAACGGGGTTATCGCGTTTGGGGGCCTTATGCCGAATTGCCTTTGGATAAAGTTGCTGCAGCAGAGATGGTCTTGCTCGACAAGGCCACTGTGCCTGTTGCAAAGCAGCACACTTTGCCGGCTGCGTGTCTTGGCCTGGACCTGGACTCTGCCCTTGCTGACCCGGTGGCGGTCTTTGTTCAGATTGAAACCGCTTTGCAGTTTCGGCCCATGGATTTTGTGGTGGGTGAGGCCCGCATTCGGCAATTGTTGGAGCATTTGGCAGATATTCTTGTGATTCTCACTTCAGATGGTTTGCCGCGTTATCTCAGCCCTGCTTTGGAGCGGATTACGGGCTTTACACCGGCTGAACTGATGGGCAAAAGTGCCTTGGAAGTTGTGCATCCAGAAGATCAGGCCAAGGTTTTTGCCTGCATGGAGTGGAGCCGGACCCATCCGGGCCAGTCTGTGATGTTTGAACTGCGCCATATCCATAAAAACGGCGGCTATGTTTTGCTTGAATCCCTGGGGCAGAGTTTATTGGATGTGCCGGGTGTCGAAGCCTTTGTGGTGATCTCCCGTGATATTTCGCAGCGGCGCCAGTTGGAGTCTCAGATCCAAGACAGTGAAAAGCGTTACCGGATTGTGGCTGAACAAACAGGCCAAATGATCTACGATTGGGATGTGAGCAGTGGGGAAATTGAGTGGGTTGGGGCGATCGAGCGGATTACCGGCTTTGACACACCCACCTATCAAGATGTGAATATTGAGGTTTGGGAATCGATGATCCATGAATCTGAGCGGGCTGCAACCCTGGCGGTTTTGGATCAAGCGGCCCGGGCCGATGGTCATTTCTCGATGGAGTACCGTCTGCAGCGCAAAGATGGTTCGTTTGTGTGGGTCGAAGATACAGGGCTCTTTCTCAAAGACGAAGGCGGAACGGTGGTGCGCATGTTGGGCAGCATGAAAGATATCAGCCGCCGCCGGGTCAATGCCGAACTTTTGCAATCGGCGTTTAACGAGCGCGAAGTTTTGCTGCAAGAGATTCATCACCGCGTGAAAAACAATTTTCAGATCATGATCAGCCTGCTCAATATGCAAATCCGCCGCACACCTTTTGTGCAGGTGGGAGAATCACTCAAAGATGTGCGCAGTCGGTTGCACAGCATGTTATTGGTACACGAAAAACTCTATGACCAGGGCTTTTCGGCGACCGTGCATTTTGGTGAATATTTGCAGGTGCTCAGCCGGGAGCTTTATGCTCAACACGCTGGAGCTGTGCCTGTGCAATTGGAATTGGCGCTTCAGCCGCTGGTTTTGCGCATGGATCAGGCCATGCCCTGCGGTCTGATTGCCAATGAGTTGCTGACCAATGCCTTTAAATATGCCTTTCCCCAAACGGGGGAAAGGGACTGTATTACCCTGCGCCTGATTGAAGAGGCCGGTGAAGCACAATTGGAGATTGTCGACAATGGCCAGGGTTTGCCTGCCGAATTTCGCCAGGGCCTGGGTTTGCATTTGGTCGACCGCTTGGCGCGTCAATTGGACGGTGCCTGTGGGCAGGTGGAGCGCCCCGATGGCACCCATTGGGTCTTGCGTTTTCCTCTGGCAGCTGTTTAGAATTTTGTCTTGAGCCAATCAGCCAGCTGTGTCAAAGCGATTTGGGCTTCGGGAAAGACGGCCGGGGCTTGCAAAAAGGCGTGAATCTGTCCTGGGTATTCCACAGCTTCAACCTCTACGCCTGCCGCTTGGCGGCTCTGGGCATACGCTTGGCCCATATCACGCAGGGGGTCAAAGCCACAGGTCAAGACAAAACTGGGGGGCTCTTGGCCACAGGTGGGAGCAGAGAGCGGGGAAAGACGCGGGTCTGTGAGGGCTGTGGAATGGGCTTGACCCAGGTATTGTCGCCGAAACCAGTCGATGGCCTCGCGGCTTAAGATCGGCCCATCGGCCATGCTCTGCAATGAGGGCCAGTTTTGTGCCAGATCGAGCCAGGGATAAAGCAAGACCTGGGCCTGAGGTGGGGGCTCTGATTGGCTGAGCAAGAGATGCACCAGGGCGGCTGTCAGATTGCCACCGGCACTGTCACCGGCAATCGCCAATTTGGCTGGATTGAGGCCCAGTACTGGAGCTTGGGCCCGCAACCAGTGCCACGTTGCCTCTGCGTCTTCTAAGGCCGCTGGAAAAGGGTGCTCGGGGGCCAAACGGTAGTCCAGGGCCAAGACAGCCATGCCACTGCTTTGACTCAAACGGGCGCAGAGGCCTGAATGGCTGTCGAGATTGCCAATCACCATGCCTCCCCCATGTAAAAACAAAATGCAGGGCAAGGGTTCTTTGGTTGGGTTTTCCGCTGGGTGATACAGGCGCAGAGCCAGTTTCCCCCCTGGTCCCTCATAGCTCAGGTCTTGAGTACTGATACCCGTTGGCAGACACTCCAGGGCGTTTGCCCCGGCCAGATAGCGCTCCCGCATCGAGACCGGCTCCCAGCTTTCGATCGGCAAATCGCCCTGGGCCACGATCTCTCCCAAGAGCCAGGCCCGCGGGTTGAGTAAACGGCCATCGCGGCTGATCTCTGGGATTTTTGCCTCTGATGGTAGGCTGGGGGCCAAAAGCCATTGATACAATTGCTGGGGGTCATGAGAATCCATCGCTGTAAACCTGAAGAGGGTTGATGTGTTTTTCCAGTGTATCATGGAGCAAACAGCCCACTTGCCTGATTCGCGGGCGCAACAAGAGGCCAAACTGCTTTATCTCTCAGCCTGAACCAGCTCCCCAAAAGATATTGTAAACTGCCAGCAGCAGATCTTTTGATAAAAACAGATTTCCGAGTTTTGAACACTTTTGATAGGCGCAGGGTCTTAACACTTGAAACCCGAAGAAACCAAACGGACAGCAGTGAACAACGAACTGATCCAAAAACTCAATCGAGCCCAACAGGGCGATCAACAGGCCTTTAAAGAGGTGGTAAGAGAATTTATGCCGCAGCTCTATGGGATGGTCTATGGGATCATTCCCCAGCACGACGATGTGAACGATATCTTGCAAGAGGTCTTTGTCAAGGTGCACAGGGCGTTGCCCCAGCTCCAAAACAAACAGGCTTTTCGCTCTTGGGTCTTTCGCATTGCCTTGAACACGGCCCGCAACCACCTGCGAGGCAAAGCCCGGCGCGAATTGCCGACCGAGCCCGAAGAATTTGCCCGGCAGGCCGGGGGGGATTTTGACAAGACCCCCGAGCAATTGGAGCAGGCCGAGGTGCGGGACCAGATCTTTAAGGCCCTGGAGACGCTTTCCCCCGAACACCGCGAGGTGGTCACCCTGGTGGAACTTGAAGAGCTGAACTGCGCAGAAGCAGCGGAGGTGCTGGGCACCCCGGCGGGCACGGTGCGATCCCGTTTGCACTATGCCCGCAAAAAACTCAAAGAATTATTGCAACCGTATTTTGCCCTGAGAGGAGACACCCCATGAGCCCCGAACAAGAAAACTCTTTTTCTGAGTCGGATGAAGACGTGCTGTCTCCTGCATTTTTGGCTGAAGATCCGCCGATCGAGCCCGAGCTGCGCGCATTGCTCCAAAGCGTAAAAACGGCCCCCCCCCCCGATTATTTTGAACAATTTTGGAGTGAACTCAATCCCCGCTTGGCTCCGCTTAAACCGGAGCCCTGGTCTGTGCGTGTGCTCAAACTGATTAAGTCCCCCCCTGCTATTTCGGTGGCCGCAGCGGTTTTGGCAGTGGCCCTGCTGATACCCAAGCAAAACGGCCTCTTTGACCGGGCCCTCAAACAAGCAGAAGCGCCTTCTTCAATGGGCTTACAAGAAGGACGCCAGAATCTGGCGGGCAGTTTAGACACCACCCATGCCAAACGCCTGCCCGGTGGTGGGCAGGTGGGTACCCGCTCCGATCTGCTTGGGGATGAGACCCCCTTGCGGGGCCGGCTGGATAAAAACCAACCTGCCGCCCCGCCGATGGTACTGGGCGCGGCCAAAGAAGAAGAAAGTGCCTCGGCCAATGAGGCAGACAGCCTTACCCGCAGTCAAACAGAGTTAAAAAAGCAAAACAGCAATGATTTATTGGCCAGCCGACCAGAGGGCCAAACCAGCCAAAGACAGGCAGGCCAAGACTTAAAAGAGCGCTCAGCGATTGCTGCTCCACCTCCGGCTTCGCCGATTCCCCTGCTGCAGGGCTATAACCAGGCCGATTATCTGGTCAAAAGTGCCTCCCTGGGCGTGGATGTGCCCCAATTGACCCAGGCCTTTACCGCCACCAGTTTGATTGTGAACCAGCACAACGGCTATATTGTCAGCTCGACCATGTCCCGGCCCGAAAACGGGATGGCCTCCGCCCAGATCAGCTTTAAGGTGCCCAAACAGCATTTGCTGACGGTGATTGAGAAGATCGAAAAAACCGGAGAGGTGCGCAATAAAAATATCCGCAGCGAAGATCTCTGGAAACAGGTCCAAACCCAAAAACTGGATCAAGACGATCTGCAGATTCAGGTTCAAGACGCTACAGACAAAGCGGCCCAGCGCAGGCTCAAACGCCAATTGCGTGAACAGGTTCTCAAACGCCAGGAATTTGAACAGATGCTGCGCATGGCCAGTGTTGAGCTGCAATTAACCCAAAAAGCCCCCAGCCGTTTCTGGAATCTCGAAGGGGTGGGTGAGCAGATTCAATACAAGCTCAACCGCGCCCTGGGAGACACCCTCAAGCTCTTGGTTGAAATCCTCGTGGTGCTGCCACCCCTGCTGATTTATTTTGGCTCAGCCTGGCTGCTCTGGCTGCTGCTCAAGCTGATCCTGGTGCAGCGTCTGGCCTTGCTCAGTTCACGGGCCTTGGCCATTGCCTATTTACTCGGCCTGCTCTTTTTCCCGCTGGCCCTCGGTGGCAAAGAACTCTTTCGCGCCACAATGCTCTTTGCCGCCCTGATCGGAGCGGGTGCGGGTATCAAAGCCCTGATTCAACGCTGGCAAAAGCCTCTGAGCAAGGTTGAGCCCGCACCGCTGGATCCTGAAGATCTTCCGCCGCCTTAAGGTGGGAATGACTGCGGTTTGTTGTCGCTCCGCATAAAAAAAAGCCCCTGCGTTTTTCGCGCAGGGGCTTTTCTAAATAGAATTGTGTGGGTTTGAGACTCACTCGAATCTAAATGTTGGGCAGCGCTTGCCGATCCACAGGCTGTTGGAAAAAGGGCAGCACTTCCATATACGCGTCTTCAAACTCGCTGTAGGTGATTACGCCATCTTGATTGAGATCGCCCCCTTTGAGTTTGGGCCAGGGACTAAAAAAGAGTTTGACCTTGTCCTGTTCGCCCACGGTCAACAGGCGATTGCCGTCTTTGTCGTGTTTGCTGAAGAGTTCATCCACTTTGGGGCGAATCAGGTTCATCCAGAAAACGATCACGTCTTCGCGTAAAAACTCGGCTTGGGTGATTTGACCGTCATTGTTGGTGTCATAGTCTTTAAAACCGCTGATTACGCCGGGCAAAGCCATATTTTCGTCACTCACTTCGTCGCGGGTCAAGACACCATTGATGTTTTTGTCCCATTTGCTGAAACGCACTTTGCGCAATTCAATCACCCCTTTGCGCAGGCCTTCATCGGAACGGGCCGCAGCAGAAGTCCGTACCGAAGATTGGGCTGCAAGCCGATGGGCACTGAGTTGTGCCGGAGCAAGGCTGTTTTGGCAAGCGCTCAAAGCGGGGGTCAAAAGCAGGCCCGCCAGGGCTGAAAGCAAGAAGGCACGTTTCATAAGAATTACCTGATTTAATGTTTTATTAAACTAATTTTAACTTTTAATTTGAGGAAGATCAAGGGGCAAAAGAGGGCTGTTTTAGACCTTGATGCTCTGCCACTTGCCCTCTTTCCACAGCCCTGTAAAGACCATCGTTTGCAGGGCGCGGTAGCCCATTTGTAAGAGCCAAATGCCTGTCAGACCCAGCCAGCCCATTTGGGTTAAGACAAAGAGCGCAGGTAAATAAATGACCCACTGAAAAATAATCGAAACCATCATCACGCGTTTGCTGTCGCCCGCACCCAGCAAGGCCTGCATCAAGACGGAACCGAGGGTATCCAGGGCCATGCTCAGGGCCACCATTTGCAGGGGCAAACGGGCCAAGGCCAGGGTGGCCGGATCGTGTAAAAACAGGCCCAAGACCAGATCTGGCAAAAAAACGGCAGGCAATGCCAAGAGCCCCACACAGAGACTGGCCAGCCAGGAAACCTCCCAGCCCCAGCGCTTGGCGTCTTGGGGATCTTTGCGGCCCAGGGCCTGCCCTACCAATGAGGCGCAGGTCATGCCAAAGGCCATCCCTGGTAAAATGGCCACCAATAGGAGATTGAGCAAAACATTTGAAGCGGCCAATTCAGCGGTGCCCACCCGGCCCACAATCCAGAAAAAGGCCGTCATGCCCGCAGAGAAAAACAATTGCTGAATGCCCGCCGGGATCGAGAGCCGCAGCATGGTCAGTAGTGTCTCACCTTGGGGAATGCCTTTGAGGAAACCATTTTTGCGTGCCACCTTGAGGGCCTCGATAAAATACAATGTGGTTCCGATATACGTGCCCAAAGTGGTGCCAATGCCGGCCCCGGCTGTGCCCAGGGCCGGCAGGCCAAAGAGGCCGTAGATCAAGATATAGCTGATGACAATATCTGCAATATGCATCACGATCAAGGTGCGCATATACACCCCGGAATAATTGATGCCATTCCAGTAGCCTCTAAACGAAAAATTCATCGCCACAGCGGCCATGCCCACCAAACGGCTCTGCAAATAGGGAACACCATGAACAGCCACGGCGGGGTCGGGGTTAAGCAAGGGAAAGATCAGAGGGGCCAGAAAAAAGAGCAAAATGGACCAGGGCACAGCAATCAATGCCGCCAAAAGCAGCCCGCCATTAAGCGGAATGGCCATTTCTCCCTCTTTTTGCTCCCCCATGCGGCGCGCGGCCATGGCCTGTACCCCTGCAGAGAGCCCCGTTAGAAAGGCCATCGCCATCCAATTGGCAAAGCCTCCAATGCCGGTGGCAGCCAGGGCCTGATTGCCCAAAGAACCCACCATGGCGGTATCTACCAGGTTGAGTACATTTTGCGAGGCCATGCCGCCAATGATGGGCAGGGCCAGTAAAAAGATCTGTTTGCGGCGTTCGGGATTGGGAAAAGACAGAGCGGAGACGGATAGTTGCATGGTTTAAAAATTGTGCCGATCTTGCAGGTTTCTCCCCAGCTTAACAGCAGATACCAGGGCTATCAAGGGCTGTGTGCAGGTCTTTTAGTTGGTAGACCTTCACTGCCATGCCCCCTTCCATCAGCCAAATCCGATCTTCCTTGTCGATGGTGAGCGCCTGAAATCGGTCGGGCACCAAACCTGAGCGCACGTCCAAATGACGCACTTGCCCGTTTTGGGGATGCCAAACGCTCAGGCCGCGACCGGGGCCAAAGCGATTGTAAATAATCCAGATCTGGCCCCGCGGGTCTTCGGCCACGGCCTGAATATCTGGGTAGGGCAGGCCGCTGACTTCTTTGGCAGACTGTAAATCTGCACTCAGAATAAACAGACCTTTGTCGGTGGCCAGGGCCAGTTCACCGCTTTTGAGTTCGAGCAGATCATTGGCTGAGATATAGTTGTCTGGTCCTTTTAAAGCGGTGTTTTGCCAGCGTTTTTTGCCTGGATCCCAGATTTGCAACGGCAAACGTTCTTTGACCATGACTGCCGCCAAGATCTGGCCTTTGCGGGTTTGGTAGAGCAGGGGTGCCCGCTCTTCGGACAGGCCCTCTTGGCGTGTCTGGGCCTGCCATTGACGTCCTTGACTGCGAAAGACATGGTAAGGAAAATTGCGGGCCAACCAAATCTCGTCTTGGCTATCGAGTAAGAGACTGTGGCTGCCATAGACATTGTGGGGCGGGCTGCGGTGGCTGAGTTTGCGTTGCCGCCAGAGAAAGAGTCCCTGAAAATTTTGCAGCAGTGCCACGCCGTCCCGGCGGCGAAAGCCTTCTCCAAAGGGGCAAACCAGTTCTTGTTGCCAAAAGACATGGGTTTTGTTTGCAAAGATGTCCCCAGCGAGGGCGTCTGAAGCAGCTGGTTTGAGGGTCTCCCAGGCATTGCAGGCGTCTTTAAAGTGGGTGGCCGGCAGGGCCTTGCTTTTGGGAGCCAGGAGCTGTTGCTTGATCTCACTGGCGGGGGCCCGCCACAACTCCCCTTGGCCGCTGTAATTAAAACTCAGCCAGAGGCGATTTTGGCGATCGCGCAACAGGGTTTCGAAGCGGTCGCCAGGCAGGCCTTCGCGGTAGCCCAGGCTGTAGAGCTTGGGGGAGTTGGGGATGCGCAGATAGAGCCCTTCAGAAAGGGTATCCGCAGTACCCAGCCAAAATGCCTGCTTGGGTTGCACTTCCAGTGCTTTGACCGTGCCTCCCACCAAGAGCGGGGCCAGGGTTTGGCGTTGGCGCTCAAATTCAACGGTCCTTTTTTCCAGGGCGAGATACAGATGGGCTTCGGTGGCCCGAATGGCCCGAATACGGTCATCGTAGACACTTTCTCCCTGCCAAACACGCGTCCACTGTTTGGCATTATAGCGATACAGGTAGTTTTTGGCCCCGACCCAGAGTTCGGCTGAAGTTTGGGTGTGCAGGGCTGTGACCTCTTCGGGAAATTCTTTTAAGACCTGAAACAGGCCCAAATCTGTGTTCCAGATATAGAGCCGTTTGCCATAGGCTGCCAAGAGCTGGTTTTGCCACTGCCCGAGTGCCGTGAGATCGGCACTGTCGGGTTTGTCGATGGCCTCGGTGGCCTCGTTGGCAAAGCGGTAGAGTTGGCTGTTGTAAGTGCCAAACCAGACTTCCCCTTTAATACCGGCCTCCAGCCATTTGAGGCTGGCGTATCCCCCGGTCAGGGCTTGGGCCATCCACTTTTGGGGGGGCACTTCGTTGGAAAACGCGTAAAGGGCTGAACTGGAAAGACCCCAGACCGTACCATCGGGAGCTTCACTCAGGCTGTCCAAGCGGGGGGCGGGAGCCAGCTTTTCAAAGGGGGCCAGTGGGGATTTTTGCCAGCCCAAGCTGTCGCCTGTGTCTTCAACCTGTTTGGGAGCACTCTCTGGGGCCACAATCACGCGGGTCTGTGGGCCTTTTGCGAGCAGGGCCAGACTCAGCACGATGCCCAATCCCAGCAGCCCCGCTCCCAACCAGAGGCGCTTTTGAGTGGGCAGCTTTTGCCAGAATGGGCCCAAGTTGTCTTTGAGGGGGGCTGTTTGTTTTTTCTGTTTGAGCTTGAGCAAATCTGCTTGGAATTCGGCCACATTTGAATAGCGTTTGTCGAGATCGGGTTCGAGCAATTTGTCGAGAATCTGATTGAATTTATTCGACAATTGGGTATGGGGGCGAAAGTTGAGCTTGAGATTTTTTCGTTCCAGCTCTGCCGGGGTGCGCCCACTCAAAAGATAGACCCAGGTGGCGCCCAGGGAGTAGAGATCTGAGGCGGGATGGCTTCTGCCCTCCATTTGCTCCAGGGGCATATAGCCAAAGGTGCCAATCATGGTCACGCTCTGGGTTTGTGAGCTGAGGGTCTGTTTTACGGCACCAAAATCAATCAAATACAGGCGCTGGTTTTCGTCGAGAATCACGTTGCCGGGTTTGATATCCCTGTGGATTACCGGGGGCGAAAAGCCGTGTAAATAGCGCAGAATTTCACACATTTGCAGTGCCAAGTCAAGGGCCTCGGCCTCGCTAAAGCGCCGCCCATCTTCGAGCCATTGCTCCAGGTTTTTGCCGGGGATATATTCTTGCACCAAAACTGCTTCAGGGGGTGTTTGACTGTCTCCTTCGTGGCTCCAGGCCTCAATAAAACGCGGAATACCCGGATGTTTGAGGTGCTTGAGGGTTTTGCACTCGCGCTCAAACAGCTCCAGGCTTTTCCAGGTGTCCATTTGCGCCAAATTGATTTTTTTGAGCACACACAGTTGTTTGTTGCGGGTATCGCGGGCCAGCCAGGAAGTGGCAAAGCCGCCTTGGCCCAGCTCTTTTTCGATCTGATAATGGTCTTTTTGCATGGTGAATGGCCTATTGCGCTGATTCTAACATTTTGTTTGGTGTGTGTGCTGTGACTTGGGTTTTGTCTCTTTAACAGATCTGTGCATGTAACTTGGTTTGAAACGCTGCTGACTTGGGAAGAACAAAATAGCTGATGTCTTTGAAGAGAGGGAGTATTTATGCGCCGGATGATCAAAACCTGTTTGGGGGCCTTTTTGGTTTTGGGGGTGACTTTGCCCAGCGCCTGGGCCCAGACCCGCGATATTCGCAATCTAAAAAACCGGCTCGAAAAGGCCCAAGACAGCCCCAAACAGCGGCTGATGGCCCAGGCCGAACAGCCTGTTTGCAAAGGCGATCGCAAACCCGTGTGTTATACCGAGGCCTTGGTCGCCAGCAAAGGCTGGGCCCTGCTGCGGATTGCCCGGCCCGAAGACAATTTGCTCTATTTTGTGCTCTTGCGCAAAATGCCCGATGAAACCTGGAAAATTGTCTTGTATGGCGACCATGCCAAACTCTCCGTGGACCATTTCAAAGTGCAAAATGCCCGCATGCCCGATGACCTGGCAAAAAAAATGATAGCAGAGCTCAAGACCCGCTAGGCAATTCGGTTTCGACAAATTGTTTGACGTAGGCCAAGAGGTCGGTCAGGTCTTCGACCCGGTGGCGTTTGGGCACCGCCAGGTTGAGTACGCGATCCGCTGGATGCAGATACAAAAAACTCAGATCGAAGGGTTCTGCTTGGTTTTTGTTCCAGGCCATTTGGGCTTTGACCCGGTAGCCCAAGCGGCCCACCGTCTCGCGGTCAAAACCCGGCGGCAGACCATCGGTAAACGGCAGCTTGATTTTTTCGACCCCCAAACTGTCTTCGTCGATCAGGTAGGTTTTTTCTTTGAGTTGGGGGTCGAGCAGGACAATTTGCATCGTGGCTTCACTTTCTGGGCAAGAAATAAATTAACAGATCTGCATCACTGAGCGGATGGCAAAAATCTCCTCGCCAAAGCGCTCAAGGTGTTTTTGCTGCAAACGCGGACCGGCCTCTGCGCGGTAGCGGTTGAGGTGGTCGAGCGACTCGGTGGTATAAAGCACGTTATAGGTCACAAATCCGGCCTCCATGATGGGCTCCAAGAGCTTGTGCAGCGAATGTTTATTGAAAAAGCCTGTGGCCATGACTTCGGGGATATGTTCTTCGCGCTGCCAATCCAACCACTCCGCTTCGCGCTCTTCGGGCAGAGAGACGGTCACACTGTAGAGAATCATCAGCGGGCCCCCGCTGCAGCGGCTTCTTCAAAGCTGATCTCTTCGACCTTGACCGCTTCGATCTCAGCAATGGCGGCCACATCCAATTCCAACGTGCCCATGCCAATATCTGGATTGAGGATAAACGAGACAATCATAAATTTGCCAAATTTATCGGCAAGCAATTCTTCGGGGGTGGGAAAGGTCTTGATCACCGTGCCGGATTTTTCCAGGGCCATTAAGACCAAAGAGGCGCGCACAGACTTCATCTGCACATTGTCCATCAGTGTGACATGGACTTCGACCCCTTTCATGCCATCTTGGGCCGCCATGCGCACCAGCCGTTTTTCGATCGGATTGTAATAGGTGCTGAGTTTTTCGACCATTTGTTTGGCCCCTTTGCCATGCACAGGGGGCAAAAACACGTCGTTGCCCATGCGAAAATACCAGAGGGTCTCCCCTTTGGCATCGACCTCAATCACCTCGCGGTTATTGTTGTAAATAATCAAGGTGGTATTGTCTTCGGTGCGTTCGCAGCGCGTGGGGTTCAGCACTTTTTGGCGACCCCGGCCCTCGTATAACCAGACTTGAGAGCCGTTCATATCCACTTCCACGATGCGGTTATTGCGGGTGTCGGCAATCAGGGTATTGCCATTGGGCAAACGGGTGGCGTATTCGGGGGCAAAGAGTTGGCCGGGGCCCGTGCCTTTGATCCGGCTGCCATAAGACCAACGCAAATTGCCCTCTTTATCGACCTGGCGAATGCTGTTTAACATGGAGTCGGCAAAGAGAATATCGCCATTATCGACCTCTTCAGCATATTGGGGTGAAGAGAGTTGGCCAGACTTGTTAAACTCCCAGACAATCCGATCGCGGGAATCGAGCTCAATCAGGCGTTTGTTTTTTTGATCGGCAATAATCGTGCGGCCCATGGCGGTGCGGTTGGCGCTGCGCGGCCCTGAAAGAGGGGAGTCGGCAGGGCCACGAAAATCTGCCACGATCTCTTTGTCGGCTTTGGAGATTTCGAGAATGCGGTTATTGCCCGTATCTGCAACCAGGAGCGTGCGTTTGGTCTCGGCAATATGAAAGGGCCGTGAGAGCGTTTGACCCACTTCAAAGCCGTAATGCCATTTGACTTCGCCCTTGCGGTTGATACGGATCAGGGCGTTGTGATGGCGGTCGATACAGTAGCGGCGGATATTGGGCAGCTCTATGTCTTTTTTTTGGAAGATTTCAGAGGGTTGAAAGGTCTCTAGATTGAGCTCTTGCATGGTGCGGGCCTGTTCGGCCTTGCGGTCGGCCAGCAGACTACGCAGGCGGTCGGCAGCCCCAATGCTCATTTTATCTGGGTCTTCTTCTTCGCCTGGCACCGTCTCATTCTGCAAACGGGCGGCAATCAATTGCTGCATGCGCTTAAAATTGATTTTTTGTGAGAGGCGCACGGGGCGGATATCGCCGTGGTCAATCACCTTGTAAACCCGGCGTTCATTGCCATTTTCGTCGATGACAATTTCTGCCTCTTGGACCTGGGGCTGAAAAGCCAGATCGTCGAGTTTGGAATACCAAACCAGTTTATTGGTGTTCAACATGACCTGAATCAATTTGTCTTCATCCATGATCAAAATGTCTTTGTTGAGCAAGCGGATCATTTTGATCGGATGCACCACGCGAAACTCTTCATCAATTTCGCGGCTGTAATAGGTCGATTCCCGCAAAATTTGGCCGCGATCATCGAGTTCCAGCAGGCGGTAATTGCCTGAGTCGAGAATCAGGGTGTGGTCGTTGAGCAGGCGCAGCGCGCAGGTGGGGGATTTAAGGTCAAGGTTGTCGCCCCACTCCTTGTAAATATTGCCCCCTTTGATTTCGAGCACCCGGTGATTGCCGGTGTCGGCGATCAAATAGGTATTGTCGTGGGTGTACTGAATATCACAAGGGGTGTCGAGGTGTTTGCCGTGATCGCCGGCTTCTCCCTGTACGCCAAACTCCCAATAGATCTCGTTGTTTTTATCTACTTCAAGCACACGGTGGTTGCCTTGATCGACAATTAGCAGGCGCACAGAATTGTCATCTTCGTAGCGGTAGGTAATGCGCACAGGATTGCGCAGGGCGTGGCGGCCCGAAGCGTGGTTGTCGAAGGTCCAGAAAATTTTACCCCGGCTGCCCACTTCCATAATCTTGTGCCCGTCTTTGTCGGCCAAGAGCAGATTGTTATTGGGCAACATCAGACAGTCCACGGGATAGTCACAGGAAAGCTGATCGGGGTCGAGGCTCCAGCTCACAAATTTAAACGGGTTGAGCTGTAAAATACGCAACCCCAGCGGGTCGGGGACCAAAATTTGGCCACGCGCCAAATTGGCGGTGGGTTCAGCGGAGGCTGTGCGGCGTTTAAAGGCCCGTTCGGCATTGTCGATTTCGAAGCCGCAGGCGTCGCAGTCCCAACTGCCCAAAAGAGGCTGGCGGCAATTGGGGCAATGGGTGGGCACCGTGCGGACCCCTGCTGCTTTGATTGAGGCTTTGAGATCGAGCATCATCACAATTGCTTCGCGCAAAATGACCGTGCGCAGCGATTTGCCCTCAAACAAGTCGGGAATTTGGACAATCACGGAGTCATAATTTTCCAGTTCTTGGCGGGCTTTTTCGGCTTCTTCGCGCAGGCGCATCATCACATCGGGATAGTCGGAGATATCTTCTTCGACCTGTTTCTGAAAGGTATTGATCATGATATCGATGATCTCTTCCAGGGCCTCGTGGGGCAGATCGATCTTGGGGGCTTTGGCAGGGGTAATGCCCATCTCATCTTTTTTCTGTTGGTCTTTTTTGGTGACCGCGATATCAATAATGTGCTGTTCGATCTCAAGGAACTCGGGCTCTTTTTCGGCTTCAACCGGTTCCTCTTCAACCGCGGTCTCTTCGCTGACTTCTTCTGGTTCAGATTCTTCTTTTTCGCTGGCTTTGCGGGGTTTGAGGGGCCCTTCCTCATCGGGGTCGAGGCCCTGTAATTCCCGCAATTCGCGTTTGAGCTCCCACAGGGCCCGCGGTTCAAGCAAGCGGGCCTCCACCACCAGATCTTCGAGGCGGCGGGCATGTTCCTGAAAGGGGTTTTTGCTGGCAAAGAGAATTTGGCTGGGTTTGCCCTCTTCTTTGATCGAATAACGCCTAACCGTTTTGACCCCTTCTGCTTCCAAAACAGTGATCACGGGGGTAAACGGCGTGGGTTCATTGAGATAGGTCATGACCAGCAATTGTTTTTGGTCGGGTGAGAGCGCAAACAGATCGGAGGGGTCACTGCTATTGGCTTTAAACAGATCCCCTTTGAGTTTGACAGATTTTTCGGCTTCAAAATTTTGGGTATTGAGGTAGACCAGATTTTGATTGGGTTTGAGGGTGAGCAAATAGAGATGCTCTCCATCGGGTGAGAGCAAAATATTGCCCAAAATGCCCAAACCCACCCGCTGGCGTTGAATTTGTAAACTCTCCAAATCGAGAATATACAAATTGGAGGTCTGATTGTCGGTGATAAAGACGCGTTTTTTGGCCGTGTCTGGGGCGACATTGAGGGCCAAATTGCTGCCTGCCTCGCGGATTTGAATTGGGCCCCGATCGCTGAAGTCCTGGGTTGAGATCAGTCTGAGTGTGCCAGCACCCCGGTCGCTGAGGCAGAGCAGGGAGCGATCGCGGGAGAGAAAGAGATCGTACGGGGCAGCAGTGGGTTTGCCTTTGTAGACCCCCGAAAATAGGCAGGATTCGCTGGTGGCGAGGTATTCGGTGTCCAAACGGCCATTGTTGTAAACATAGCTGCTGTCGGGCAGGGTGACCAGGCCGTAGGTCGGTGTCAATTCCCCATCCAAGCGACCGGCTTGGTTGCCGTCACTGCCCTGAACCAGGAGGGGCGAGCTGCCCCAATGTTCCCAGTTTTCTGGGTCAAAGGCCTCAGCTTTGCCACTTTTGAGTGTCAATTTCTTGCGCGTGTCTCCGCTGACGAGGTCGGTGATTTCCAGGGTGTTTTGTGCGAGGTTGATCAAAAAAGAGCTGCCAGGCAGGGTTTTTCGCAGAGCTCGGAAACGTCCTTCTTGGTCTTGAATCAGGCTTTCCAATGTTGTTTTGTCTACCAATTGGCGATCAATTAAGGCCTGTTTGAGGATGCGATCATCGATGTCTCCGCGCGCCATTGCCTGTACCCCGTTGGAATTAGTGGATCCCTATCAGATATTAATAGTTTATTATAACGTTCTTTTGACTATTTTCTGCCGTGGCTTTTAGGGATCGCGATTGGAATCTGGTTTCGTTTTTTTTTCACTGTTGGAGCTCGGGGGCGGTGCCATGCCATAGGCCCGTTTGATAATGCTCCAAAAGCCAGTGGCCACACCGAGCAGCGTCAAGCTGAGCATAAAGACGGGGGGGGTGTGAAAGACTTTATCCAGGTACAGCCCCACAACCAGACCAAAGATCATCGGGGAGACCATGCTGATTGCCAAATCCAGACCGTCTTGTGATGCCATTTTTTTCTGCCTGAACACCTGTGTTTTGGAGCGTCTTTTTCCTGCCTTGTTGCGGGCTGATCTCATTGACAAGCCTTGCGCATTGTACCATCATTGAAAGAGGTACAAAAACCTCTCCAGCTAGAGAAAATTGACCGCACTCCCTGACGATTGGAACCGAACCATGCGATATCTTTTGCCTTTTTTCTTAGCAAGCGTAATGTTTACGTCTCTTGCTGTGGCTGCGGAGCCGATCCCCTCCCCAGATTTATCAGATTACCCAGAAATCATTCCCTCTACGACCCCCAAACCCATCCCCAGTCCTGCGCCCACACCGGTTCCAGCTCTGACGGCGACCCCGACCCCTGTACAGGGGCTGCGCCTGATGGCGGATTTTGCCAATCCCCAAGAGGGCCAACGCAGCCCTGTCAAAATCTGGATCGAAAACGCCGCAAGTCTGCCAGATTCGGCTTTCCCCCTCAAAGGTGAACTCAGTTATGACGACAAAGGCTATGATCAAATGCCCTTGCCGCGACGCAAAGTGGCGTTTGAAATTCCGGCCTCGGGGCAGGTGCAAATTTTTGCCCTGTTTAAGTCGCCGGGCCGCAGAGATGTCAAGCTCAGTTTAAATTATCCGGGGGTGGCCCCACGCAATTTGCGCCTGTATATTCAGCCCTTTGCAGCTTCGGTTTTCCCCAAACAAATTGAGGTCTCTGGCCTGAGTAAAAACCCAGCCGATTGGCGGGTTTGGGTCAATTTACACTATGCCCAAAACGGCGTTTCCCAGCGCCAGTATTATTTGGTGACCTACAAAGATGAGATTATCGAACGCCTCCTGACCTCCAGTGCCGCACCGGGCAAAATCACGCCCACGGGGCAATTTAAATTGGGGCCCAAAATAGCCTCGCCCAAATCCACTCTTTATGAATCTCTGATGCCTTTTTGGACCACCATTCTCGTGCCCAACTTCAGCTTTGAATATGGCAATCACGGGCTGGTGGGCGAAAATTACCTCTATTTGCTCGGTGCACCGGCTTCCCATGGCTGTCTGCGTTTGAGCAATAAATGGGTGCAATCGGGGGGCGAGTGGTTGAATATTGGCGGGGCCAAATGGGTCTTTAACCATGTGCCGGTGGGCACCGCGATTCAGATTTTCAAAAAACCCGTACAGCCCTTTGTCTTTGAAAATTACCGCATGTGGCTGAGCAAAGCCCGTTGACGCATATTTGAGTTATAATTTGGGCTGACCCCTCAAAAATCAGCCCATAAATTTTTGCTCAGGTAAATTAAATATGAAGGCATATTCATTAACGTCTTTGCGACAGGCCTTGTCTGTGGATTTGCTCCTGGCGTTTTGGGCCTTGTTTGCACTTCCGGTATTTTTGCTTCCCGCACAAGCCCAAAATTTAAAGACCGAACTCTGGTTGGCCAATGAGTTTCAACTCACGCTTTCGCCTGAAACCGATCCCAATTTGGCCTGGCACGATATTATCCCCGACCAAATGCGCTTTTATACCGAATTACAAGAGGGGCCGGTCTTTCCAGATATCCATCAATTGCTCTGGCGCATCGGCCCGATCTGGAATCTCACGCCCAATTTTAGCATGGCCGCCCATTTTACCAATTCAGCGGTACAAAATCTTGAAAGCCGCCGCTTTATCGAAGAGCATCGCTTGGAATTGGAACCGCTGTTTCGGGGCCAATTTGGC
This sequence comes from Candidatus Sericytochromatia bacterium, assembly GCA_050248915.1. Classification (GTDB taxonomy): domain Bacteria; phylum Cyanobacteriota; class Sericytochromatia; order UBA7694; family UBA7694. The sequence goes on along the minus strand of JBFWRL010000001.1, from coordinate 110,585 downwards.
GAGCAGATTGGCTGGGCCAATCGCCACCGGATTGAATACCGGGTGCGGGCCGACAATCAGCGCTGGCGCTACCGCAACCGCTTGGCCTTGAGCTTTAATCAGCCCGGCAGCGATTGGACGCCTTTTGTCTCCAGTGAATTTTTCTTTGATTTGGGCGGCGAGGGCCTCAACCAGAACCGCTCAGTGGTGGGGGTGGGCTACCAGCTCAATCCCAGTTTGCGCCTCAATTTGAGTTATATGGTGCGCTTTGTCAAACAAACAGGGGGCGATACCTGGGATCCGATTCATGTGGCTTTTGTTTCGCTCTCGTATCAGTCCAAAGAGGGCGGCGTCTTTCAGATGCAGTCGGACTAAAATCTGACTAATTCAGCTGCAAACTCAAATCCACCCGGCCAATGGTCTGAATCTGGGCCTCTTGGGCCATGACTTCGTTGTACGAGAGAATCGTCAACATGGGCAGGGCCCTTTCGGTCAGGCGGCGCAAGACCAGCCGAATTTTGGACGAGCAGAGCAGAATCGGCTGGTGATAACCTTTGCCGGCTGTCTCTTCGACCTTTTGGGCGATATTATTCACAATCTGTTGGGCAATTTGGGGCTCCAAGGTCAGGGTCAGGCCCTGATCGGTGCGGGCCACCGACTCAGTCATGATCTGCTCCAACTCGGCGGCCAGGGTCAGGGCGGGCAACATGCCCTGGGGGCTGCGCAAAGGCATACAGATCGAACGGGCCACAGCAAAACGGGCGTGTTCGGTTAAGAGATCGGGGTCTTTGGTGGCGCGGCCATGGTTGGCCAGGGCCTCCAGAATCGGAATCATGTCACGGACGGAGACCCGCTCGGCCAGCAGGTTTTGCAAAACGCGCTGAATTTCACCCACACTCAGCAGGCCGGGTACCAATTCGTCGACCACAGCCGGGGCCTCTTCTTTGACGGTATCGAGCAGGCGCTGCACGTCTTGGCGGGTGAGAATATCTGAGGCGTAACGTTTGACGATCTCAGTTAGGTGGGTGGCCACCACGGTGGAGGGGTCAAAGACCGTGTACCCCAGAATTTCGGCCCGCTCTTTTTGGGCCTCACTGATCCAGACCGCAGGCAGATTAAAGACGGGCTCAACGGTCTGCACCCCTTCGAGCTGTTCGCTGGCCAAACCAGGGTTCATGGCCAAATAATGGCCCACATGTACTTCGCCTCGGGCCACTTCGACGCCCCGCAATTTGATCGAATAGTCGCGGGGTTTGAGCTGAATATTGTCGCGCACGCGAATTGGAGGCAAAACCAGGCCCAATTGCAGTGCCATTTGACGCCGAATTTTGGTGATGCGTTCGAGCAAGTCGCCGCCCTGTTCGGCATCAACCAAGGGAATCAGACGGTAGCCAATTTCCAGCTCCATTGGATCGACTTTGAGCAATTTGATCATGTCTTCGGGCTCTTTGCGACTGCTCATCATGCCGGTTTGGGCGGGGCTCAAAGCGGGCGTGAGTTCTTTGCCGCCGGAGAGGGCTTTGGCACCACTGCTTGTGCTGGGGGTTTCGCCATTCTCAATTTGCCGTTTTTCCTCTTGTAACATAATCATGCCAATGCCTGCCAAAACCGTGCTCAGAATCAAAAAGGGGATCTTGGGCAGGGGGGTAAACAATCCCAGCAGCAGCAAGAAAAAAGAAACCACCAGCAGGCCGCGGGGCATGTTTAACAATTGACGGGAGATACGCTCTCCCAATTGGCTCTCACCCGCTGCGCGCGAAACCAGCACCCCTGAAGCAATGGCGATCACCATGGCTGGAATCTGGCTGACCAGGCCATCACCAATTGTGAGCACGGTATAGCGCTGCATGGATTGCACCACCGGCATGCCCAATTGAAACGAGCCAATCAAAATGCCACCAATGATATTGATAAAGGTAATAATGATGCCAGCAATCGCGTCGCCACGCACAAATTTGCTGGCACCGTCCATGCTGCCATAAAAATCTGCCTCGCGCTGCACGTCCCGGCGGCGCTCTTTGGCCTGTTCTTCGTCGATCAGGCCGCTGTTGAGGTCGGCATCGATCGCCATCTGTTTGCCGGGCATGGCATCGAGGGTAAAGCGGGCGGCCACTTCGGAAATGCGGCCCGCGCCGTTGGTGATCACCACAAATTGAACCACCACCAGAATAATGAAGATCAATATCCCAACGATATAATTGCCGCCGATCACAAAACTGCCAAAGGTCTCAATCACCTTGCCGGCATCCGCTTGCAAGAGAATCAGGCGCGTGGACGAGATATTAAGTGCCAGCCTAAACAGTGTCAAGACCAAGAGCAGGGTCGGAAAGGTCGAAAAATCCAGGGGGCGGTCGACATAAAGTGAGACCATCAAGACCAGCAAACCCAGGGCGATGTTCAGGGTGAGCAAAATATCCAAGAAAAAGGTTGGCAAGGGCACCATCATCAAACCGATGATGGCGATCATGATCGCCGCAATGCCCAAGTCTCCCTGTTTGAGGATGCGATCCAACCATTGGGAGGATTCTGAGGGGGAAGAGGGTTGTTTAGAGGGCAAAAGGGCCACCCGGACTGCTCCTTGCTGGAATGGGGATAGACTTCATTATAGCAGGGGAGGAGGGACCACGGTTTTCGGGCTTATCTGGGCTTGCCAGCTCTCACTTTGCTGGAGCTGGTTCAAAGGGGTCAATGGCTCAGAGCAGAGGAGGCCTGAGTGGGCATTCGGGCCGCCCGCTTCGCACGTCCTGTGCTGTGCGGGCTAAGAGTCACCCCACCTTTGTCCATCCTGGATCGGTGGGGTTCCTATTGCCCTCATCACCCACTCAGGTCTTGCCCCTGCTCCGGGCTCTTTGTTTGAAAGAAAGTGTCTGGAACAGCTGTGGAGAAACTCCCCTTGGCTGCTCCCTAAAACCCAATTAAGATGCCGTTACCGTGACCGTAAAAGTCTTGCTCAAACCGCCATATGTCACCGTCATGGTGGCGGTGCCGACGCTATTGGCGGTGATCAGGCCCGAAGCTGAGATATTGGCCACAGCGCTATTGCTGGAGCTCCACTGGGCTTTGGTTTGGTCTGAGAGAAAACCCGATTTATTGGTGCCTGTGTCGGGATCAATCTCGTTGAGAATGATCGTGAGGGTGACCAATTTTGTCTCCAGGGTTTTGAGATTGTAATTGGTTTGGTCGACACCCAGTTCTTTGTAGGGCGAAGCTGGCGTGGGGGTGGCTGTGGGTGTGGGGGTTGGGGTGGGGCTGGCTGCCGGAGCGGGTGTGGCCGTGGTGGCCGGTGCCGGTGTGGGGGTGGGAACTGCCGCTGTGCCGCTGACCGTTACCACCAGGGTTTGGGTAATATTGCCCAATTTTAACGTCACAGGGGTCACACCCTCTTTGACACCTTTGATCACCCCATCTTTGGAGACGGTGGCCACGCTGCTATCTCCTGCCGTAATTTCCAGCAAGTCCAGTTTTTTTAAGACCGAAACACTGTTGTTTTCGAGCACCAAGACAACCATCTCAATTGGTTTTTCTTGGCCGGGAGCCACGGTGATCACGGAGGGTTGGGCTTGCAGGATTTTGACAGGGGTGGCTGCATCACTGGGGACCGCAGCAACACTGGATGAGCCGCTGCCAGGGCTGGGCGAAGCACTGCTTTTGGTCAGGGCCTTGATCTGCTCTTGGAGCAGGGCGATTTGTTGGGCATCGGTGGCTGTGGGCGTGGTTGGCGTCGGACCACAGGCGGTTGTGATGAGGCTCAAAAGCAGGGTTCCGCAGAGGGGGGAGAGATGGCGCATGGAGAGATTACCTTATGATTGTGATAAACGCTTGAGAGATTCTTTCTCGATTCCCTCAAGATCACCTAATTTTAGCACAGGGGTTTGGTTCCTTGGCAAGCCGGGGGCTGAGAACTGCCAAAACGCACCCTGGCATCTTGCACCAGGGTTTGAATCACATGGGTGTCGTTCGTCCATTCAGGCAAGCCGGGTAGGCTTTGGATTTTTTGGATATCCAGGCGCGGAGGTGCTTGGCGAGAAGGGCTTTCCATCTCTGGTTTGAGTTGAGGGTTTTCCCCAAAGGTCTGGCTAAAATGTTGCAGCAGGCTGTCGAGCAGGGGTTTGACAGGGCGGCGTTGGCCGCTGAGATTAAAAATGCCCGGCCAAACTTCTCTGTGTTGGATCAGGTAATCGATCTGCTTGACCAGGTCCCAGACGTAGAGATAATCCCGAATATGTTCAGAACCCGAAAAGACAGGCGTTTCGCCTTTGAGCAATTGCCTCAAAACCTGTTCTGGAAACGTTTGTCCCCATTGCCCGAGACCCAGCCCAAACACGCCGCTGAGTCTTAAGATCACATAGGGAACCCCACTTGCCACAATCCGTTGTTCGGTGGCCACCTTGGATTGGCCATAAGCCGTTTGTGGGGCGATCGGATCGTTTTCTGTCCAGCCCGATTCAGGGCCAATCGCAGCATAGACCATGCGGCTGGAGAGACAGAGTATGGGGGTGGGTTGGCACATACTCTCCAACAAACACTGGGTGCCCAGTTCGTTGCTTTGGTACCAAGATGGCGGCACGGGATTGGGGCTTTGACGTTTGGCGGCGCAATGGATGATCAGATCTGCTTCTCGCGATTTTGGGCGCAATTCTTCCAGGCGTTCAGCGACAATCTCCACCTGCGCAGGGCCCTCAGAGAAATGCTGGTACAGGCAGGCCCCGATATATCCCCGGTGCCCTGTTAAGAGGATTTTTTGTGCCACTGCTGCTCTTTTTGCAATTGTTGAAGTGCGTCATACGCAATGAAATCATCTTTGAGGGAGCGCATGACCAAGCCCTGACTCTGGGCTTGAATGGGTTCAGCTGGAAAGGGGGCCTTGGGCGCAAATTGATTCAAAAGCAGCCCCATTTCATCGTAGCCAAGCAGTCGCCGGGCAGATAAACTGCCGGTCATACGTGGGCTGAATTCAAAAATTCGCCACTGATTCTGCCGATCTTTTTTGGCTTGCAAGTTAAAGGAGCCTCGCCAGCCTTGATCCCGAAAGGCCTTGGCGCAGCTCTGACCCAGGGCCAATAAAGTGGGCTCATAACGTCTTTCAATTTGCTCAACCCGGCCCATGATCAATTTTAATTGAACGCAAAAACCCTCCCCAATCTCTCCTCTTGGCCCAATCAAACACTGAAAAGAATGTTGCTTTTCTTCGGGAATCTGAAAAAACAAAGGGGGCGCTTTTCTGTATTGGGCCAAGTAATTTTCCAACTCCAGCGGGGGGCTGAGATAGGGCTGGAGCAGCAGGGGTTCCTCAGGGGGCCAGAGGGCTTCGAGCTGAGCGCGATGGCCCAGGACACAGACCCCATTTGAGCCAAAGCCAGCCAGCGGTTTGAGAATCAGGGGAAATCCCACTTGTTTTAAAAAACGTTCCAGATCGCCTGAATCCCGATGGGCATCGAATAAAAAAGAGTCGACAAAAGCCAGTCCTTTGTCCTGGGCAAAAGCATGGCTTTTTAGTTTGTCCTGCATGATTTCTGCTGAGACAGGATCTCCATAGGGAATCAGGGGGGCTAAATCTGGTCGACGGCTTTTTAAATCGGTCAAAAACAAAACATCATCATCCCGCCCGGCCAGAATCAGATCGGGTTTTTCGGTGGCCAATATTGCTTCAAACTGTTTTAAGAAGTGGCTGTCCTGGGTGGGAGGGACAAGATACACCTGATCGCAGCGAAAATTGCGGGGATTCTGCGCCAGCGAGTTGAGACCCACGACCCGAACGGCTTGACGACGATCGGCCAAGGTATCGAGCATATTTTGACCAAGCAAACTGCCCACACTGGTGAGCAAGAGGGTGAAAGGAGCGTTTTGCGACATCTCAACTGCCACTTCCCAATTATTCACTGCTCGGATCAATGGTGCTGGGGCCCACTAAGTCTGGCAGCGGGGATTTGGCTGCCAGAATAAAAATCTGGTTGTGGCGGTCGAAGAGCAATTGCCCTCTGTTTTCCCGCGTGAGTTCGTGATAGGCAAAGTGGCCGGTATCAAAAAAGCGGGTCATGCCATCGGACCAACTGTAGCGGTGGCCAGCCACATAATAATTGTGAAAACCCGCGGCTTCAAGCTGGTCAAGAATCATGCCTCGGGTGATTCCGGGCGTGAACTTTTCCAGATAGACATTGGGGTGCAACTCCAAAAACAGGTATTCCAATGAATCCACAAGAATCCGCTGCATACCTTTGAGCACTTTGCCTTCAAAGCCATGAATATCCATTTTGATCACTGTGGGGCGCAGTTCTTTGCGCTCACAAATACTGTCCAGGGTTTGTGCTTGGATTTCCAGGCCGCCTTCATTGCCCAAAGCTGAGACACTGTTATTCAGCACCCGCAGGGTTTCGACTTGGTCTGAAAGGGCGGCATGGATGATTTCGAGGTTGTTTAGCCCGTTGAGCTTCAGCCCTTGTTGGAGCAGCTCAATATGTTCAGGATTGCTCTCAAAGGCATAGACTGTGTGCTTTTCGTCCAATAATTTGGCAGGGAAAAAACTAAAATAGCCAATAAAGGCCCCCAGATCAAAATAGACGGGCTGGGCTTGGGCCAAGAGGACTTTTTTTAACAGCGCAGACAAGACGGCTTCATACTCATAGCCGGGCCGCTCTTGATACACCCGCTTAAATTTTTGGGCATAGGCATTGTCTTCGGGAATGACCAATTGAAAGGGAATATCCTGGACCACCAGGTTTATGGTGGGGTGTTGCATCTTGTGCTCCTTTTTGGGCGCAGGAACGCTGACGTTCTTTGCGGGTCTTGACGGGGCTTTAAGAGATTAACCCAGAATGGCCAAACGCGTCAATCAACTTCTGAGCAAGGGCTGACTGCTGTTAAACTGCGATTGCGTGTAGCAGCTTATCTCAAGGAGAACCCCCATGCCCGAATACCGCCGCGATCCTGGCACCGGCCATTTACACTATTTGGAATTTGGTCAGGGTGAGCCCTTGTTGCTTTTGCATGGCAATGGGGCAGATGCCCAGCTGTATATGCCTATTCTGGCGGCTTTAAGTCCCCATTATCGCATTCTTGCGCCCGATTTGCCGGGCCATGGTTTTTCCAGAAAATCCAAGCCGCGCTCGGTGGCTGAATACCTTGATTGGGTAGAAACCTTTGTCTCAACTCATATTCAGGGGCCTTTTCGCCTGATTGGCCACTCACTCGGCGGCTTGGTTTCGTATATGCTGATGCAGCGGGGCCTGCCGATCAGTGCTGCCGTCTGGATGGAGCCCGCGATATTTGAGCTGCGCTCCTTGGTTAAAGCCACTTTGCCGCTCTATGCCAAGACCTACGCCCGCACGCCCCATTACCGGCCCGAAGTGGTTCGGCATCTCAACTCCCTGGCCTGGAATGCCCGCTCGGCAGACCCGGTGCGGGTCGTGGCCTTTGTCGAAGCCTATATGCGCTCCTGTCGCGAAGTGCAGGCCCTCTGGCTGCGGGAATATCCCCAGCTTTTGCCCTGGCAATTCGATTCGCTGCGCTTGCCAATTTTGTGTATCCGCGGCCAAAAAGAAACCTTTATTTCGCGGGCCACGTCTGCGCTCACGCCCCATTTGCCCCAAGGCCGCGAGGTGATTTTGCCCCGCACAGGTCACTGTCTTTTAAACGAAGACAATGAGGGGTTGGTGCGCGAGATTCGGGGCTTTTTTGCAAGTCAACCTGCACAGGCTGTGGCTTAAGCCTTATTCTTAGTCCGATTTGCACCCCGCTAGCAAACTGGGCTAAGCTACTAGCTGCTTCAAAGCATGGGGAACACCGGTGAAAATCCGGGGCTGTGCCGCAACTGTAATCCATCCGGAAAGCCAGAGCGCCGTCTTTTGAGGCAGGTATTAACGCCGCCTGCGCGCACAGGCCAAGGAGTTGTCTGATGTCTGTTTTTCGCTTTCGCCAGTGGGGCTCTGCCCTGCACCGCTATCTCGGTTTACTCGCTTTTGGTCAGGTCTTGCTCTGGAGTCTGAGTGGCTTTTTGATGTACAGCCTTGATTTCTCAGATCTCTATCGCGAGCCTCCGCCCCATCCCCTGGTTCTATCTGATCAAACACCCGATTTACACACCTTGCAGACCCGTTTACAGGTTTTCTCGCCTGGGAGTCAATTGCTCAAATTGGAGCTGAAGAATTTAGCCGGAGAGACGGTTTCTTTGCTCTCCCATACCAAAGGGCCCCCTCTTTTGTTCAGTGCTGCCGGGGAACGTTTGAGTCCCCTTACTCCGGCGCGGGTTAGGGCCATCGCCTTGAGCCAATACCAGGGCAAAGCAGCGATTGCTGAGGTTCAATTGCTGCCAAAATCTGCAGGTAATTATGTTTCGGGCGTGCCGGTCTATCGCGTTTTATTTGGGGATGATGCCAAGACTGAAATGTATATCGACCCCCAAACTGGAGCTCTGTTGGCGCGGCGCAAAGCGCTTTGGGCGCTCTACAACCGCATGTGGGAGTTTCATTTGATGAAATACACCCCCTCTCAGCCCCTCAATAAATTCCTTTTGTTGGGCTTTGCTGTGCTCAACGCAGTGGTTGCCTTGACTGGGTTTATGAAGTTCTTTCGCAAAAAATCCGCTATGCTATAAACATGTCTGAGATGATTTGCCCAGCCTGCCACCGTTCACAGCCTGCAGCGGAAGCCTGTGCTTTTTGCCAAACCCGCTTGCGGCTTGCGCCCCTTTCCGCTGCACCCCCAAAAAACCCGCAGCCATCCCTGGGATTTGTTTCTGCCCCTGCTGCAAACGCTCCCACAGCGCCGCCGTTTATTTCTGTTTTGGGGCACTTTGTGGCCCAAGTGGTCTACTTTGAAGAGGGGATCACCGTCGGACGTCTGGGCTTGGGGTTGGTCGGCTTCTTGGGGGGGGGCTTGGCGGTTTCTCAGCTCTGGGCGGTGCTGACGCCTGTTTGGGGGTGGGCTGCAGCGGCCTGTGCTGTGGGGGCTTGGGGGGCCCGTTGGCTCTATCAGCGCTACGCTCAATCTTTGCAGCACAATCGTTTTGGGGAATTTAGTCTGGATTCTCAGCGTCTTTCACATGTTTCTAAGCAGTCTTTTTTGCTGTGGCTTTTGTTGAGTTCATTGGCTTTGAGTGGGGTGCTCTTGCTCAATTGGGGAACGGCCTGGTTTGCTCAGACCCATCAAGTGGCGCTGCTTCAGGCCTGGATTCAAAGCGGTAAGTCGCGCCATTATTATGCGGAATTGGCCCCTTGGCCGGGCCACAGTGAGCCGGTGCGGGTCAGCCTGTCTCGGCAAGAGTTTGAGGCCTTGGGGCAGAGCAAAGAAGTCCGCATTCGCACGCGCAAAGGGATTTTGGGGATTGAGCTTCGCGAGGCATTGAAGCCGGTGCCCCCGCGCTCGGCCCCTTAGGCCTTCAAATTGATCCGGCGCGGCAAGAGTTCAAAGGTTGCGGGCAATTTACCGGGAGCCTCGCCATCTACCTCCAGCCAAATCGGGGCACTGTCCAAGGCTTCGGCTACCAGATGGCGGCAGCGTAAATAGCGCACGCAGGGGGCTTCTAAGTGCTGGCCGACATAAACCCGTGGCAGGGTCAGGGCCGCTTCGATGGGGCCCACACCCGTCAAGACAATCAGTTCAAACCAGCCATCATCAATCTGGGCTTTGGGGGCCACACGCATGCCACCGCCATGGGCCTGGCCATTGGCCACGGCCACTTGCAAGATCGACTGCTGCAAATCCAGGGTGTGGTCAATTTTCAAACGCACCCGCTGGGGACGAAAGCGGGCCATGCTTTGCAGTGTGGCCAATAAAAAACCGGGGGTGCCACCGAGGTGTTTGTGCAGCGGGGAGTTTTCTATCAGGTGTACCACGTCCCCGCCCATGCCAAAGCTGCCAATATTGATAAAATAGCGTTTGAGGGGCTGTCCATCTTTGTCTGTCAGGGTGACTTTGCCCACGTCTACGCGGCGTGCGGGGGTGTCTGCCAAGGTGGTAAGATAGCTGTTTAAATCGTTTTCCAGGCCCAGGGATTTGCGGAAATCGCCCCCGGTGCCGCGCATAATCAGGCCCAATTCGGCTTCGGGGTTGAGGGGCTGATCCTCTTCAAGCCAGCCATTGAGCACTTCGTTGAGGGTGCCGTCGCCTCCCACGGAAACAATCCTGGTTGCGCCACTTTTGAGCACGTCGCGGGTCAATGCCGTGGCGTGGCCGGGGCCTTCGGTCAGATGCACATCAAAGCGGGCAAAACGCGCTTTGAGTTGGCTTTGAATGCCTGGCCAACTCTTGCCCGTTTTGCCCGTTTCGGAATGTGGGTTGACAATAAAAACGGGCTGTATATGGGCGTGGCTGTTCATGGGACTGCTGCTGTGGGCCCTTGCTCATTGGCAGAGGGCAATTCAAACCGCGCTGCCACACTGGCCACTTCTGCCGCTGCTTCCGCTGCCGACCAGCCCAATTCGGCGGCCATTAACGCCGCCGCTTTTTCCAAGGCGGGCAACCCAGGGTGGCCCAAGGTGCCCAAACCTGTGCGGCGAAAGACCGCATCAGCCAGGTTAATCGCCATTTCTTCGCGCACGGCGTAGAGAATTTCTGCGCCCACTTCTTGGCGCAGGGGTGAGAGGGGGTCAAGCAGGGTGGGATCTGTTTTGCCCAGTTCCAACACCCGCTCAGCACGGGCGCCATAATTGCGGCAGAGGTGGGCAATGAGTTCGGGCGCATAAAGGCACCACCGATTTTGCTCACTTTCGACAAAGTCCTGAAAGCGCTCGATGGGACCGCCACTGATCTGCGAATGAATCGTGGAACAGTGAACTTTGTTGATTTTAAGCTGGTGGTAAACCTGATCGACGACCTGTTCAGCCAAATGGCGGGCGGTGGTGTATTTTCCTCCAATCACCGAAATCAGGCCGTGTATGCCCTCTTCTTCGTGATTGTAGACCTCGTGTTTGCGTGAGGCTTTGTAGCTGTCGGTTTTGACCTTGGTTTCTTTTTCGACAATGGGGCGCAGCCCACCATAATAATAGAGCACGTCCGAACGTGTCAATTCTGCAGCGGGATACATGCGGTTGGTTTTGTCGATCAGCTCGTCGATATCTTCGAGGGTGACTTTAAAGTCGTCGGGGTGGCCGCGAAACTCGCGGTCAGTGGTACCAATCAGGGTATGGCCGCGCCAGGGGATGACAAAGAGATGTTCCCCAGCTTCGTTGGTCAGGGTCAAGGCCTGATCAAGGGGAGCGATCACGCGGGTGACGATATGAATGCCTTTGGAGCGCATCAGGTGCCGGGCCGGCTCTTGCTCCATCAGACCCAGCAATAAATCTGCCCAGGGGCCCGAGGCATTGACCATGACCTTGCCAGAGATCGTGTGGCTTTGACCACTGAGGCGATCTTTGACTTCAACCCCTGTCAGGGTATCGTCTGTGCGCAGAAAATCTGTGACTTCGGTATAATTGGCCAGATCGGCCCCGGCTTCAGCCGCCGCTTTTAAAAAATCCAGGCTCAGTCGCTCGGGTGAGTGCATCAGGCAATCGTAATAGACCAGGCCATTGACCAATTCCTCGGATTGGAGTTGGGGCACGCGACGCAGGGTCTCTTTGCGGCTAAGCGGAGAGAACGAGGGCAATTGTTTATCCGGGTCTTCGATCCAACGTTTGTCATAAGACAGCAATTCATACAGGGTCATGCCCGCGAGCAGTACTGGCGCACTATTGGGGCCACGTTTGTAGACGGGCAACAAAAAAGCCAGCGGATCGACTTGGTGGGGGGCAATTTGCTCCAAATAGCGGCGCTCGCGCAAAGATTCGCGCACCAGGCCAAATTCCAGGTTTTTGAGGTAGCGCAGGCCGCCATGTACCAGCTTCGAGGGAGCTGAGCTGGTGGCCCCAGAAAAGTCATTTTTTTCTACCAGCGCAGTTTTGAGCCCGCGCAAAGCGGCGTCCCAGGCAATGCAGGCCCCGGTAATGCCTCCACCTATGATCACCAGATCGTAGCTGGTTTCAGCCATCTGGGGCAGGTTGCGTTTCATGGGGCGACTCCTTATGGGGGTGCAATTATTGCTCTTGGTTGCTGTATTGTAACTCAGGCCTCAGCTCGCCTCCAATTGTCTGAGTGGTTATACTGCAGGCAGGATCCAGAAAGGTATTCTCTAACGATGTCTGAATTCACCCAAAACAGCCTGCGCCAAGCGCTCTTAGCGCCAATTTCTGGCGGTGAGCAGGCGAGCCGGTGGTGTGCGAACACCTCACAGTTGGCATTGCCCTTGCAAACCTTTTTGCGCAAGGGGCAACGTCATTTCTCATTTTCGCTGTCTGAATTGGGCATGGAGCAAGGCGTTTTACTGCAAAAATCTCTGCTCTGGAGCCAGGTTTACAAACGTCAAACGGGTTGTCCTTCAGATTTTGCCTGGGTAGATTTGCATGCTTTGCCCTGGGCCTGTGATGGGGTCGAATTGGTCTTGGCCTTTGATCGGGTTTTGCCACAATGGGGAGGAAGCGGGCAGCCTCTGGCAGAAGATCGCCATGTGCTCTTACTTTTGCCTGCTTTGTTGAAGGGCCTGATCGCGGGGATTCGGGCTGAAAAATGCCGGGGTCTGCAATTGAACATGACCGGCATGCGGGTGCATTTGGTCGATTCTCGACCGAGTAGCTTTTTTCGCTGTGGTTTACAGGCCCTGGAGCATTTGATGCACTCAAATGCAGGCCTTTTGTAAGCCTCTTTCCGGCGTCGGTTAAAATGGCGTACACTGTTAGCATCATTGTGCTGACACGAAATAATCTAAGCCGCTCCAGGGTGTGAGGTTGTGTGATGACTGAATTTGAATTGCTCGATTTTGACGATGCGTCCGAAGACCTAAGTGAAGCTCAGGAGACCGCAGCGGTTTTTCCGACGTCTCTGCCTGAAGACGATGTCTTTATGGTCTCGGCCCGAGAGCGTTTGGTTGAACACAGCAAATCGCTTAAATATTTGCCCGTGCCGCTTTGGCAGGAGTTGCTCTCTGAACTTCAGACCTTGCCCGCAGAATTGACCCAAAAACTGTCGGGTGAGCCCTGTGCGATTCCCCAATTGAGCCTCGAAGACGGGGGGCAGGTCTTGGAGGCGCTGCAACCCCTGCTCAAAAAGCCGGGGATTAATCGACTGGTCTACCCGCTTTATCATGGGCTGGCTGCAGAACATTTCCTCAATTTTTACAGTGCCTAGTTTGGGCCAAGGTCTTTGGGTGAGCAATCCCTTGTCTGAACCCGTCTTAGCCCGGCAAGTGGGAAAGATTTTCTTTAAAATGCAAAACAGCCGCATGTAAATTCGCCAAGAGAGAGGCCGAATAATCTTTGTTTCTCAGGGCCTGTTCCAATTGGGTGGCCGCTTTTTGGATCTGGCGAATGCCCAACGTCGAAGCCGCACCTTTGACTTTATGCACCTTTTCTTCGGCCTGAACAAAGTCTTGATCTGCGATCACTTGGCACAAAGCGGGCAGATCTCTTTGCATGTCCCGCTCAAAGTCTTGTAATAATTTTAAATAACTGTCCATATCGCCACCCAACATATACAGCGCAGAGGCATAGTCTATGTCGCTGAGTTCGGGTCGATTGAGATCTTCTTGGCTTTGTTTAGGCACGTCTGAAAGCACTTGGTTCTCTTTGCCAAAGAGCCATTTTTGCAAGATTTGATCCAGGCTCTGGGGATGCAAGGGCTTTGAGATCAGTCCATTGATACCGGCTTGCAGGGCTTTGTTGAGTGTGTCTTTTTGGACATCTGCCGTTAAAGCAATGATGGGAAGGGTTTGGTATTGGGGCTGGGCACGAATCGCCAAGCTGGCGCTGATGCCATCCAAAACAGGCATGTGCAAATCCATAAAAACCAAATCATAAGTGACACGTTGCAACTGGTTCAACGCCTCTTGGCCATTGGCGGCAATATCTACTTGAAGGCCTTTGATCTCCAGCCATTCACGGGCCACCCGCTGATTGATCAAATTGTCTTCGACCAGCAAAATACGTTTCTGCCCCCTTTTTTGGGGGGGCGGTGGCGGGGGCTGTGTTGTTTGGGGGAGAGGAGGCAGGGATGGGGCGGCTGTTGGAGCGTTGTCTGGCAAGGTTTCGAGTAAATGGGTGATTTCATGGGGAAAGAGGGGTTTTTTGAGCGTGGAAACCTCGGGCGTATGATCGTTGCCTCGACTGAGCCGTCGAATTTGTGTGGGCACCGAGCACAGCACTTGCTCCGCCTCAGGATCCAAACAGATCGATTCATCGAGCAAAATCAGGTCAAAGGGCGGGGATTGACGCAGGCAGGTTTGAAGTTCTGAGGGGCTGGTCTTTTGCCAGAGTTTTCCCGTTACCTGAATCTGCAGGGCCTTGAATAATTCAACCATGGCATTTAAGGCTTTGGGGTTGTCCTCCAAGATCAACACGCGGAGATCTTTGGACTTGAGAGAGGGTATCAGACTTTCACTGCCAACCACAGGCTGCAGGGGCACTTCAAACCAAAAGGTGCTGCCTTGATCGACTTGGCTTTTAAAGCCGATTTTACCTTGCATCAGTTCTACCAGGTGTTTTGAAATACTCAACCCCAGACCCGTGCCGCCATAAGAGCGGGTCGAAGAGGCATCAACCTGGCTAAAAGCCGAAAAGAGGGCTGATTTTTTTTCATCGGGAATGCCGATACCTGTGTCTTGAACCAAAAAATACAGGCCTGTTTCAGCGGGACGAACAAACAGACTGACTTCTCCCCGATCGGTAAATTTAACCGCATTATTGACCAGATTGAGCAAAATTTGCTCCAAGCGGTGGCCATCGCCAATATACGTTTCGGCCAGATCGGGGCTGGGGCTCCAAATTAGTTCGAGGCCTTTTTTCTGGGCACTACAGGCCACCATATTTAAGACGTTGGCAGATAATTTGCTCAGACTAAAAGGGGCTTGCACCAACTCCATTTGCCCGGCTTCAATTTTTGAAAAATCGAGAATGCCGTTGATCAGGTTGAGCAAATGATCAGCGGCTTGCTGACTGTTGGTGATATAGTCTTTTTGTTGCTGGGTCAGAGCCGTGTGCAAAATTAAGTGATTAAAGCCAATCAGTGCATTGAGCGGGGTGCGAATCTCATGGCTCATATTGGCCAAAAATTGGCCTTTGGCTTGGGAGGCCTCTTCGGCTTTTTTGATGGCCTGTTCCAGCGCACCTTCAGCGCGTTTGCGCTCGGTCAAATCGGTGATCACCCCGACCAAGATTTCTTGGCCAGAGGCGTCCAAAAACGCGGATTTGCGCGTTAAAATCCAGCGCTGAACCCCGTTTGCATCGGTAAACGATTCTTCGTTTTCGTTGAGCTCCCCACTGCCAAAAACCAAATCGTCTTTTTCCCAAAAAACCGCCGCTTCTTCTGGCGGAAAAAAATCATAATCACTTTTGCCCAACATTTGCTCAGGGGTTTTGCCAAAAAAACTTGAAAAAGCTTCATTGAGCATGATCCAGCGGTGCTGCCGGTCTTTGACAAAAACCGGGTTGGGCAAAAAGTGAATGACGTCAGCCAGGAGCGAATGGCTGTTTGCGGGCAAGTCTGTCTCAATGGCCATCGGCGGTTCTCATTCCCCGGAACTTGCACCGGATTGTTTTCAGAAAGCGGGGCCGGTTTCTTGCCTTATTATAGCCTGAGATTTTCGAATTGGCGCTTTCCCCATGTTTGGGCTTGCCCCCATGTTAGAATGGTGTGGTTTCTTCCAGCATATTTAAAGTGATGAGTAAGCACAAAGTGAGGATCGATTAATGAGTCGCAAATCTGTAAGAGTTGCCGTGACCGGTGCCGCGGGTCAAATTGGCTATGCCCTGTTGTTTCGTTTGGCCTCGGGTGAAGTTTTTGGCCATGACGTAGATGTCCACTTGCAATTATTGGAATTGCCCCAGGCCTTATCGGCCCTGGAAGGGGTCAAAATGGAGCTGGATGACTGTGCTTTCCCAAGCCTGGCTTCGATTACCTGTACCGACGATATGCATGTGGCCTTTAAAGACGCTGATTGGGCGCTGCTGGTTGGCTCTGTGCCCCGCAAAGCAGGCATGGAGCGCAAAGACCTGCTGAATATCAACGGCGGGATCTTCACCAAACAGGGCCAAGCCCTCGATGCCGTGGCCAGTGCCGATTGTAAGGTCTTGGTGGTGGGCAACCCCTGTAATACCAATGCTTTGATTGCCAAAAGTGTCTGCAAACGCCTCTCGGCCAAAAATTTCTTTGCCATGACCATGCTCGATCAGAACCGCGCTTTCTCGCAGATTGCCCAGAAAGCGGGCGTTCACAGCACAGCTGTGAAAAATGTCGCAATTTGGGGCAACCATTCAGCCACTCAATACCCCAATTTCTTTGATGCCACTGTCAATGGCCAACCGGTGCCCGAAGTGATTGGCGATCACGATTGGCTCAAAGGCGAATTTATTGCCAATGTGCAGCAGCGTGGTGCCGCGATTATCAAGGCCCGTGGCCTCTCTTCTGCCGCTTCTGCCGCCAATGCCGCCATGGATACGGTCAAAAACCTGATCAACCCCACCCCGGCCGGTGAGTTTTTCTCGGTTGCAGTCAGTTCCGACGGCAGTTATGACGTGCCCGAAGGCCTGATGTTCAGCTTCCCCATTCGCAGCGATGGCCAAAATTGGGAGATCGTGAAAGGGGTTGACCTCAACGATTTCTCCCGTGAAAAAATCGCGGGAACCCTGCAGGAATTGCTGGAAGAAAAAGAAGCGGTGAGCGAATTGCTCGGCGGCTAAGCGCTGAGGCGCTTTTAAGTTGTCGCCAAATTTCAGGGGCGGTGAGAATCACTCTCACCGCCCCTGGCTTGTGTTGTGACGGATGCGCTCACACCTGCTGTTTAAACGGTGGCCAGTTGGCTTTCTGCAACAAAGCAGGCTTCACTTAAGACGGCTTCCAATTTTGAGGTGGGCTCCACCGGGCTGAGTTTGAGGGCGTAGAGAGGTGCCTTGGCAGTGCTTTGTGCTTCTGTGGCAAAAATCCGAAAGCAGACTTCAATTTCGCGGTTGGTGGGAACCCGCAGGCGACAACCCGAATATTGACCGGGTTGGACATCGCCAATCAGAATCAGGGCCTCGCTTTGTTCGGCTACCTCTAAATCCAGGGAAATGTGTTCGTCTTGGGTCGATTCGACAAAGATTTGCACACGCTGGTAGTCGAGCAGGCCCGGCAGGGGAGCACAGCGAATAATCGGTTTAAACACCGTATTGACTGAGAGTGAGGGCGCAGCGGGCCGGTATTCATAAAACCAGCGGGCCTGTTCGTGTAAGGTCTTTAAAAGAGGGGTGGGAGCCTGCTCTGCACAGATCTCAGCCAATGATGGGGCCTGGCTTATGGCCCGCGCCGGTGGGGCCGAAACCCGAACGGGGGCCGCTTTGAGAGATGCGGCCTTAAAAAATTCACTTTGCAGTGGGGCCATCGGGCGGGGCAAGGGGGGCAAACTGGTTACAGGCTCTGGTTTGGCTGGGGCCGCCTGCAGTGAGGCGGGCAACTGCAATGGGGGACGCTCGGGCCGGGGCTGCTCTTCAGAAAAGAGAATGGCGGCCTGGGCTGCTTTGTCTGCGGGGCCAGGAAGAAAAGCGGTATTCAGCATTTGTTGAAAACGACGGAGCATGAGCCTTAACCTTGCTAATATTACGTGTTTTTAAAGGGGCGATCAAACAGGGGCTAACCCTTTGCTGATCAGCATATCACGCAGATTTGCTCCAAAGCTGTGAGGGATCCACCTGAATTTAAGCCGGATCGATCACAAGCGCTGCTCAGAGGGGGCTTAGGCTGAGATCATTTCATGCAGCCACAGTTCGAGGGCCATGGCTGGATCCAGTCGCAGACCCTGGCGCATGCGGGTTTGTAAATCCAGAAGCCGTCGCAGTCCCTGGTCGATCTCTTTGAGGCCATAAGCCTGCCAGAGTTCAAGGTTTTTTTTGAGTCTAAAACTGTGTTGGCCCAGCTCTTTGGCGATTTCTTCTTGGCCCCATTTTTGGGTTTGCAGGTATTTTGCGCGGTACAAACTGCGCAAATTGGCTGCCAGTGAGGCCAAAATGGCCTCGGGGCTTTCGTGCAATAATTGCTGGTGCAAGTCTTGTAGCGCTTGTGCTTCGCGCCGTTGGGCCAGGCACTCCAGCAGACTAAACACATCGGCTTCGGTGGGCGTTACCAAGGCCCGCACATGGCTTTCTTCCAGCATGGTTTCGCGGCCCAAAAAAGTCAGCAATTTTTCAATGCTCTGCTGCAGGGCGTATTTGTCGGTGCCCAGGGCGCGGGCCAAGTATTGCAAGGCCGGGCGGCTGATACGTTTGCCCGCTTTGCGCAGCTCTTCTTCGATCCAGGGATGTAATTCTTTTTCAATGTTCCAGCTTTTGATGGCCTGAAAATCGTGGTGTTGGATTTTTTTGATCAGGTTTTTGGTTTCTTTGCGGCGTTTGTCGACACTTTCGCTGAGCATCACCAAAAAATTGGGGCTCTCTGGGGTGTGTTTTTCGGTGTAGTCGCCCAGCACACCCATCAAGGTGTTTAAGGCCTCGGGGCTGCGCAAAAAATCGATCTGCAGGAGGCGGCACTCACCCCAAAATGGGGGGGTGAGCCAGCTCTCCAAAATACGCGCGGGCTCTGTTTCGTCGCCATTGAAGCGCTCCAGATTGAAGTCCCGCCATTCGGGATCGAGCTGTTTCTCGACCAGATCGTTTAAATATTTGCTGCGCTGCCATTCGTCTTCCCCAGTGAGCAAAATAATCCGTTCCAAAGACATCTGTTTAACGCCCTTGGGCCTTGGGAGCTGGGCTTAAAAGGGGTTTGGCTGGCGTGAGTTTGAGGCTGACTGTGCGCGGGCGCAGATCCTTAAACTGGATATCGGGGGGCAAAAAGACCGAGAGGGGCAAAATTTGTTCGGCTTTGCTGGGATCTTTGACCTCGACATAAATTTTGACCGCTTCGGGAGCCAGGTTTTTGAGATCGGCATTTTTGCCGGTTAAAACCACCGTGGCCTGAAGGGGCGTGGTTTGAACCTGGTATTTTTGAATATTGCCCTGAATGCCAATTGGCAAGAGCACTTCGCGGGTATGGGCTTCGAGATCAAGGGTGGGGGTCGGGGGGTTATGATCGGTGCCCATACCAATGGCCAGACCCCAGATAATTGCGATCAATATCGCAATAAAACGCAAATTGAATAAAAAGCTGTCAGACAGGCGGCGCGACAGAGCCAAAAAGGGATTGACACGGATTTCGACCAATTGGCCGGAGCCCGCGCTGGTCTGAACTGGGGCTGGGCTTTTGCGCAGCGGCAAAAAACTCCAGAGATTAAAGCCACCTGAACCCTCTTCCTGGGGCTGCTGCATCTGAAAAATTTCGAGTAATTTGCGTTCGAGGGTCTCTTCACCCAGATTGCGGTGAATTTTGCCCCCTTCGATCAGGGAGATGCTGCCGGTCTCTTCCGAGACCACGATGCATGCTGCATCTGAGACATCGGTAATGCCCAGGGCCGCTCGGTGGCGGGTGCCCCAATAGATCCCCGCTGGGGATTTGAGGGTTTCGATCAGCGGCAAGACCACCCCTGCGGCCACAAGCCGATCGCCCCGCAAGACCACGGCCCCATCGTGCATGGGGGTGCCATCGTGAAAAATGGTCAGCAGAAGCTCTTTTGAGACCTGGGCATCAACAGGGTAGCCATCGGAGGAGTATTCACTCAGTCCAATTTGGCGCTCGATCACGATCAGCGCCCCTGTACGGTTTTCCGACATTTCTTGGACCGCATTGACGAGGGTATTGGTCACGCCAAAGAGCTCTTTGCCTTTGAGCCGCTCACCCGGAAAGAGCGAAACCCCGCGTCCAAGTTCTGAGAGGGCTTTGCGCAATTCAGGCTGAAAGACCACGGGAATGGCAACAATGACCAGGGTGGCTGCATTTTGCAGCACCGAGGTCAAGATCCGCAATTCGAGGAAGGTATTGGCAATAAAATAAATGATCACCAGCAGCAGCACGCCGCGGATCAAATGGGCGGCGCGGGTCTCTTTGACAAACGAAAAGAGTCTGTAAAAGACAAAACTGACCAGAGCCACGTCGAGAAAATCCTGCCAGCGCAGTGATGTCACGAAGTGGGCAATCCATTGTGTCAGTCCCTGTAGGGATTCCACCGCCACTTTCCTTTCAGAACATGAGGGCGCCGACAGCCCTGATTTTGCTGTGCGCCCGAATCTTATTCAAAGTTTAACAAATCTTAAGCGGCCTTCTGAGCCTATTTTAAGTTTAATGCTTATTTAAACGCATTTCGGTGATCAAAGTTAACCCAGCAATCGGTCTGTTCCAATTAGGTCTGTTTCTCGTTTTTTAGTAGCTCTAAAATATGGGGCAAAATCTGGCCCGAGGGGCCTTTTAGCAAGAGATCCACTTCGGATGTTAAATCGCTGGCTTCCAGGTTGATCTCAATCGCCTGGCCTTGGCCCCGGTGTTGGGATTGGGCTTGCAGCAAGCCAGCCACAATCCAGACCTGGCCCGAGGTGCCTGCGACCAGAATGAGATCCGCTTGGGAGGCGGCTTTCTGCGCTTGGTGAAACAAATTGGGGTTGTAACTCTCGCCAAACCAGAGCACATTGGGCCGGGCCAAAGCACCACACTCACAGTAGACAGGCAAATCCTCAAAAACCTGGCGGTCGGTCCAGATTTTGCCCTCGCGGGTGCAGCGCAATTCCCAAATGCTGCCGTGGATCTCGATCAGTTTCTCGCTGCCTGCTTGGCCGTGGAAACCATCCACGTTTTGGGTCACCAGCAAAAATTGAGGAAACACTTTTTCTAAGGCAGCCAGGGCAAAATGGCCGGGGTTGGGTTGGCTGGTGAGAATCGTTTTTCGCCGCTCATTGTACCAGCGCCAGACCAATTCAGGATCTTTGGCAAACCCCCTGGGCGAAGCCAGATCTTCGGCTCGGAATTTTTCCCAATAGCCGCCTGCGCCGCGAAAGGTCGAAATACCACTTTCTGCCGAAACCCCGGCACCGGTAATGGCCAGCACCGACTTGGCCTGTTTTAACATTTTTGCCAGATCTCCGCGTAGAGCGGGATCTGCCAGATCGGCCAAGCTCAGGTGCGGCGTCACAGGCGGCGGAGCAGGGCCTGCAGCAATTGATCGAGGCGGGCCGAACTCTGTTGGGCCACTTCCACCACTTCTTCGTGGGAGGTATTGGCCAGGGCCAGGGGATCATAGGTCACGTTGGTCACACAGGAGAAACAGACCACACCCAGTCCCAGGGCCTGGGCCCAGATCGCTTCGGGAATGGTCGACATGCCCACAATATCGCCGCCCATGCGGCTAAACAGGCGCAATTCGCCGTGGGTTTCGTAAGTGGGGCCCAGCAAGCAGACATAGGTACCTTGGCGCAGGGCCACGTCAGAGTCGTGAGCGGCCAGCCGGGCCTTTTCGAGCAGGGCTGGATCAAAATTAAAGTACATGCGCTCGTTGCCGAGTTTGAGGCTCAGGTAGGCCCGCTCTTCTTGGGTCACAGGCTGCCAATAGATATGGTCGCGAATCAAAACCAGATCGCCAGGGGTGTAATAGCGGTGAATCCCCCCTGCGGCATTGGTCATAATGATGTTTTTGACACCCATGGCGTGCATCAAGGTGGTGGGGAATACCACGTTGGACCAGGGGTGGCCTTCGTAGCGATGCAGGCGGCCATGAAAAATGGCCACCGATTTGCCCTCAAATTTGCCCAGGGTGATCTCCCCTTTGTGGCCTTTGACGGAGGCTTTGGGAAAGCCCTGAATTTTTTCGTAAGGCACCACTTCCTGGTCTTCCAGGTTTTCAAAAATTTGGATGCCGGAGCCCAACACAATCGCCACTTCAGGGCGAATTGAGGTTTGGCTGAAGAGGCTGTCTTTGGCGGTTTCAGCGGGCGTAAAAAGATCTTCGAGGCGGTATGGCTGTGTGGTCATGAAATCCCAATTGCTTTTTAATTAATCTGTTTTGGTTTTTTTCGATTTTCTCATTATAACCTGCCCGGCCCAATTGGTTAAGCCCTGTTTAAATATTCTCTCTGCTGCGGGCAGTACAGGGGCTGTGAGAGTCAACCCATATGCCGCATCCCCCTTCGTGTTAAAATAGCACCAGAATCAAACAAACACCTGTGTGTAAAAAAAACGATGAAAAAGACCTACCGCATTGCCTGGATTGGCAAAAAGTCCCCCTTCTGTGGCAACGTGACCTATTGCAAAGAACTTGTGCGTGGGCTCTCCGAACGGGGCCACGAAGTGCTCTTTGTGCATTTTGAAGATCCTGAAAATGCCCCCGAGACCCCGATGGAAGAGAGCCACGAGGTCAAAATCCCCTATCTCTACAAGTCTCAGATGTATACCATTCCCAGCCCGACCTCGGCCAAGATTTTGACCCAGGCCCTGCAGGACTGGCAACCCGATGTGGTCCATGCCTCTTTGCCCATTTCAGCCATGGACTTTAACCTGCCCGAGATTTGCCACAAATTGGGCATTCCCCTGGTTTCGACCTTTCACAATGCCTTTGACCGCCGCCCGAGCTTTTTCAGCGGCACCAGTTATCTGACCTATCAGCTCTATGCTCAGCAAATGGCCGATTCCGACCGCGTGATCATCTTCTCGAATTTGCAAAAACAATTGCTGATGCGCGTGGGGGTGAGCGAAGAGCGGATCGCGATTGTGCCCAATGCAATCGACACAGAGCGGTTCTCTCCGGGGCCCTCGGCCTTTCGTCAGCGCTACCCAGATAAGCTGATCATGACATATATGGGCCGGATTGCCCCTGAAAAAGGCCTCGATGAATTGCTCAAGGTCTTTATGCGCCTGGCCCTGCCCCAGACCCAATTGGTGATGGTCGGCGATGGCAGCCAAAAACAGCTCTTGCAGTCGCTTTACAGCGAAGTGCCCAATTTGGTCTGGACAGGCTTCTTGGGCGAAGCCGATCGCTTGGATGTGCTGCGCGGCAGCGATATCTTTATTCTGCCCTCCCAGGTCGAAGGGCTCTCAATTGCCCTGCTCGAAGCTATGGCCTGTGGTTTGGCCACCGTGGCCACCGACGTGGGCTCCGATGGCGAAGTTTTGGACCAGGGCGCAGGGGTGATTATCAACCCCGGCAAAGTCAAATCCGAGTTGAGCTTTGCTCTGCAATTGTTGCACCAACACCCGGATTTTGTCGCCAACCTCAAATTAAAGGCCCGCGAGCGGGTGGTCGAGCGCTACCGGCTCGAAACCAATTTGGCCGCGGTTGAGGCTGTTTATGATTCGGTTTTGAGCAGCCCCCGCCCCGTCAATGGCTCGCCGCTCTTGATGGCTGGATAGGTGTCTATGCTAAGGGGATGGTTGTTGGCTTTCGCATTGAGCCTGGTGCTGGGACTGGGTTTTCAGCCTTTGAGTGGAGCAACTCCTGCTCCATTGCCGGCCGCAGCTCAGCCGCTGCGCTTGGCCCAGAACAGCAGCACCGTGATTTACCTCAACGACAAGCCTATCACCCAATTGCAGTCCCCGTTTACGAGTGCGACCATGCTCTATTTGCCGGTCAAATTATTGGAGCATCTCGGTTTGCGGGTCGAACTCGACCCGGCCCACCACAGTGCCCGTTTGATGCGCCCTGGGGTTTTTTATTTGGTCAAAGAGGGCTCCCGCCAAGTGACCTGGAACCAGCAGGGCATGATGATCTCCCACGCGCCCATTTGGCAGCAAGACACCCTGTTTGTGCCGCGTTCGCTTTTGGCCAATCTCGGCATCGGCTTTAGCTACAACAAAGCCAATAACGAAATCCATATCAGCAAAGACTTAAACACCTTTCGCGCCGTGAATCTCTTGCCCTCAGATGTGTATACCCGCCTGGTGATTGAATTTCAACAGCCCCCTGTCTACCAATTACAAGAGAGTGAACAGAGCCTTACCCTGGATTTTTATGGGGCTGAGGTGCCTGAGCCCGAACAATTTACGCCTGAGAGCAGCGATGTGCTGTTTAAAGGGCTCAAAATCCAACAAATGGGCCGGGGCATTGTGCGTTTGCAGATTTTTAAAAATTATCCTTCACCCCACCGCCTCTTCTGGCTCGACAAACCCGACCGCCTGATGGTCGATTTGGTCAAGGTCTTTCAAGAGGAAAAAAGTGTGCAGGTGGCCCCTGGCGTCAAATACACCCGCACTTACCAGGGCTTGGGCTTTGGCCCCGTGACCCATTACAGCCTCGAGATTCAACCGGGTTCGGGCCTGAAATTGGTGCCTGAGTTAGCGGGCCAAGGTACAGGCTTTGGCAAGGGTTTTGTCAAAGAACCCGTCAGTGCCATGGCGCGCCGCAGCAATGCTTTGGCGGCGATCAATGCCGGCTATTTTAATCAGGCCGGGGTACCACTGGGTATTTTGATCAAAGAAGGCGAGTTTATCTCTTCTCCCATTTACGGGCGTACGCTTTTGGGGCTCACCCAATCAGGCAAATGGTTTATCGACCAAACCGAGCACAGCCTGGCGGTCGAATTTCCCCTGCAAAATCGCCAACGTATGCGCTTTAATGCCGTCAATCTGCCCCGTCAGAACCAGCAAATGGTCTTGTACACCCCCCGCTATGGTGCAAAGACCGGCACAGCCCCCAGCGAAGATGCGCTCGAACTTCAGATTCTCTCTGATGGCACGGTCCAAGCAATGGCCCCTGCCAATTTGGCGATTCCCGAAGATGGCTATGTGATCTCGGCCCACGGCCAGGGTGCACGCTGGCTCAAAGCCAATGCCTATGTTGGCATGCGGGCCTTGGTCTATTCACAGGTTTTGGGGCAATGGGAACAGATTTTACACATGGTTGGGGGCGGCCCCCGCCTGATCAAAAACGGCCAATTACATGTGACCTCAGAGCAGGAGCGCTTTCAGGCAGATATCGCCAAAGGCCGTGCCCCCCGCACCGCTTTGGGCTTGGGACGCAATGGGGAGATCATTCTGCTGGTGGTCGATGGCCGCCAGAGCCAGAGCAAGGGCCTGACTCTCTGGGAATTGGCGGGCCTGCTTAAAGAAAAAGGGGCCGTAGAAGCCCTCAATTTTGATGGCGGTGGTTCCAGTGCTATGGTGATTCGCAATCAATTGGTCAATCGGCCTTCCGATGGCCGAGAAAGACCTGTGGCCAGTTCGCTGGTGCTGGTCAAACGCTAAATTATATCTTTAAGGAGCCGCTTATGAACCAGGCCAAATACATGCAAATCGTGATTTTTAATACGGTCCTCGACCTGCTTATTATTGGCCTGTTTTATTTTAAGGTCTTGGTGCCAGATATGGCCGACAATCTGCGTCTGATGGTCTGCGGCATGTTGTCGCTCAATTTGGTGATTGTGCCTTTGGCTTTAAAATTGGCCGTGAAAGACTGACTTTGGGGCGCGAACGCGAACAGACCGAGATGTTGATCGGCACCCAGGCCCTCGTCGTTGACGTGGCTTGGCTGCTGGAAGACAAACGGCGGGGCCTTTCTGGCCACGCGCCTTTGACAGACACCCAAGGCCTGCTCTTTGTGTTTGATCCCCCTGAGTATGCAGGGGTGGGCATGGCTGAGATGGATATGGCGATCAGTGTGGGTTTTATCTCCCCCTCTGGGCATTTGCTCTCGCTTCACGATCTCTCCCCAGGCGATCCGCTGCTGATTCCGGCCCAGCCTGTGAGGGCTTTTTTGGAAGTGGCCTGGGGTTGGTTTGCCCGGCACGAGCTGCAGGCGGGGGTCGAGGTCCAGATTCCCGAACTACACCGTTGGATTCACCCTCCCCGGCAGATCGGTTTTCGTTTAACTTAAACTTCCGCCCCAGTCCACTTTGCGGGCTTTTTTGTAAAGGGCGTGGCTGCGGGCGATGGAACTGGTTTTCCAGCTGCCATCGCTTTGGCAGAGCGTGAGATCGACCACCCCTTTGCGATAAACAGGGCGGCGCAAGACCCGTGCGGCGGGTGATTGCAGCAGTGGCGTTTTGCTGACAGCCAGCCAGGCAAATTTTTCATCTTCGTAAGATTCAAAGCCGTCTTTGAGATAGCGCTGAACCTGTGTGCGGGCCACCCGTGTGCCAAAGTGGCACCAATCACCGGCTTGCAAAGGGCAAGCCTGGGCATGGGGGCAGGGGCCAAGCAGCTGCAATCCGCTTTCGAGCGCCAATTTGCGCGCTGCCAGGATATGTTTGTATCCCAACGGGGTGCCAGGTTCGACCAAGAGCAACACCTGAAAGGGCTGCTGATACATTTTGCCCAAGAGCTGGGTTTGCGAGCTGGGGTCCAATTCGTTGAGCACATAAGACAGGCAGTGTAGATCGGCCTGGGGCCATCTTTGCAAGGAGAGCAGATCGGCGATGTCCCAGCGGGCAGCCTCTAACAACGGGTTGCCAGAAGCTCCAAAGAGCTGTTGCCCCCAGCGCACCTGTTCGCGGTCGCGCTCACAGAGAAAGATCTGCTCCAGGCTGGCAAAATGCTGGGCCAGGGCCAAGCTGACCGTGCCCGGGCCGGCACCCAAATCCAGCAGCGAAGTGGGGGCAAAATCTGGCAATTGGGCCTGAAGTTCTTTGGCCAGGGCTTCGATCACCGCATAAATCGCGGGCAAGCGGCTGAGCCGGTAGACCTGCCGATCGGCCTGGGTATTCAGGCGCACGCCACTTTGGCCACTCTGGTCGCGGTAATTCAAACTGAGTTGTTCGTGGGCTGGTTTGAGATGTTTAAGGGGCTGCTTTTGGGCTTCGAGCAGGAGAAAATCTTTGAGAAAATCCGGTAACATGGGGCCTCTGTCTTTCTATTCGGGGCGGCGCTCTGATGGCTGGGGGCTGTGTAACGGCCTTTGTCGGGGCCAGAGTATCATGCTTTTTTCCTGTTTGTTTCGCCAAATCAACAGGCTGATATATGCAAAACCCAAGCGCCCAGGTTGTCGCTTGACCCCAAAGCTGTCTCCGGGCTGCATCCGTTTAAACAAGCTGTGTTTGTAACCACTTAAGTTCAGTTTGAGCCTGGGGCCTTTGGGCAAAGATTCTAACACCAGCGAACTTCCGCTGATGGTGGCCAAACGGTATGTCGTGGGAGCCAGTTCCAGGGGTGCCGACTCATTATAGTCCAGAATGGCCGACCAGAGGCAACAGAAAAGCAGGGCTGTGCCCAGGATAATCCCTGTCAGAACCCGGTCATCGCGGCCATCGTTGCGGAAGGCGATCCCCTGTTCTGACCAGAGTTTGCGGGCGTGCAACCAAACGGCATAAGCCCCACAGGCCAAAGACAAGCCACTGACCCAGCCCACTTGCGCTAAGCGGGTCCCGGTGATTTCGACGACAGCCAAACTGCTCTGATCGAGTTTAAACAGCAGCCAAAGCATACTGGCCAACAGCAGCAAAGCCAACACCCCGTTGTGCCAGTGTTGCCAGCGACTGGGAATGGGTTCTAACTGGGGCAATTGAAGCTCAGAGAATCGTTTGTTCATGGTTTTTTTGTCTGTTTTTGTTATCATACTCTTTTTTGAGACAGGCCGGGAACTCCGACCTGGATTGATCAAAATCAAGCTTAAATTTGATTCACGCGGGGTGTAAAAATCACAAATTTCAATTACAATAAGGAAATCATCAGTGAGTTGGTGGCCCAATTGACAAGTCCACTTTTACAACCCGTCCATTCCCTTTCCGATTTGCAGCAGGTGCTGACTGAAGGCGGCTATGCTGCCCTGCAGACCCCTGGCTCCAGCGGTCTGGACTATTTGCGTCTGCCAATTCCCGAAACCGATCTCTTTCTCGACATTCGCCCTGCCTCAGACAATCTTGATGAGCGCTGGGAGTTTTATCTGGCTTATCCGGTCAATGTGCCCGAAAGCACCTTTGCCCATCTCACCGACGTTTTGGTGGATTTTAACCGCCGTCTGCCTTGGGGCAGCACGGGTCTGGCCGAAGACGATACCCCTTATTTCCGCTGGTCTCCCACCACGGCGCTCACAGCCATTTCGGGCTTTCGGCTTTTGGAATTGGTGCAAATGGTGCTCTTCTTTGGTCGCCAATTGGCCAGTCAAATGGCTGAGATGTTGCTCAAGTTTGCCAGCCTGGATCCAACGATTCCAGCCATTCCCAACACGGCCCCCGTCAACGCGCCCGCTTTGGGCTAAGGTCTCACAATTAAAGGTTAACAACCGTTTAATTTTTCTTTAACAATTGTGGAGATCTGACAAGATCAAGATCAAGATCTTCTAAACCTTTAATTAAGAAACAATTAATTTTAGGTCAAGCGAGGTTACTATGCTCGTCGATCAGGTCCGTTCCTTTTTTGGTTATAACCCCTATTCAGGGAATAACCCAACGCAACCTGCCGCAGCGACTATTCGGCCAAGTTCCGCTGTGTACGGCGCAGATACTGCTTTCTTTGATACCAACCGCGCGGCCAGCGGAGACGGCGCGATCACCAAAATGCTGGTGGGCGGCTATACCGGTTTTACCTATGCCAAATCTGGCTCGGGTCAACCCCTGACTCAGTTTATGATGAGCTCTGTCGGCATCGGCGCAGCCATCAGCGGCTCTGTCTCGGTTGTCAAAAACCTGGCTTCTCTGACCCACGGCAAACAATCCGCTTCAACCACGGTCGGGAATATCCTCACAGATACCCTCCAGGGTGGCGTTAGCGCCATCGGTGGCGTGGCTGTTGGTGGTGGCACCATGGCGATCTTCAAAGCCCTGGGCGCAGCCCCCGGCAATCCCTTGATTATCGCAGGCGTGGTCGGCGGTGCCTTGGGTGCCGTTTTGGCGAATAAAATCCTCAATACCGAGGGTATTCGCCGCTCCTTGACCTAAGTTTTAAGTTCTCTTTTTAAACAGGGCTGGCGCCATGCCAGCCCTGTTTTGTTTGGGGCCCTTACTTCTGCTGGTTATAATAGAAGCCATGTCACCCCCTCTCACTTTTTTAATTGCCCATCACCGCTATTTGCCCGAGGCCTATCTGACAGGCCAGATTCGGGCTTTAAATGCCCAAGACAACGCAAACTTTCAGGTCATTTATCTGCATCAGGGGGCCGAGGCGGGGGAATTAAAACAGGCCTTGCAACAGGCCACTTTTTCCCATCAGGTGGTGGCGATTCCCTATCCCGAAATTGCGGGGGTCTGCTGCTGGGATCTCGTGCGCTATCTCGGCGGCATGTTTGGCCATTCGGTTTGGGGGGACTATTGGAGCTATTTGCACCAAGAGTGCTGGCCTGCCCCGGATTTTGTCTCAGGCGTTTTGGCGGGCATTGCGACTTGCGAGGCCGAACAGGGCCCCGAGGCGGTTTACCGGGTCAATCAATTGCGCTGCCCGCTGACGCCTGGCGAGATTAAACCTGATACCTGGCTTGAGCAATTGGAACAGAGTGGGGCGGTGAGCTGGATTGAGCGCAAGCCCCATCGGCCAGATTTCGTGTTTAAGTTGGCCCCCTGGTCGGAGGATGCCTTTGTCTTGCCTGTGGCCCTGACCCGGCAGTACAGGCTCTTTTCGGCTGTGACTGTGCCGCTGTATTTTCAGGATCTCTTTGATCTGTTTTTGCATTTGCCCGATCAGCCCTGGTTTGCTTCGGTCAAATGGGTGCAGCTCGGGCAGCCGGTGATCTACCATCTCAATCATCCCCGCGCCTTTGCTGAATATACCTTGCCCTTTTTGCAGGCGGTGCGGCAGAGGCCCGATCTCTTTGGCCATTTGGCGCTGTTTGAATTGGCCCAGACAGACTTTGACTACCACGAGGGCTTTGAATCCGATGGGGAGCGGGTGATCTCCAGCCATTTGCACCGCTTTGTGCAATATATGCGTTATGCCGAGCGGGGCACGGTGGCGCATTGGTTGCGGGCGTTGCAGGCAAATTTTGGGCCCATCCAAAAACAATGGTAAAATACCTTCCTGTGTAAACACCCCTCACACAAGCAGATGACACGAGCAAATGTCACAGACAGAGACGAAGAAAACAAGGCAGAACCCATGGTTAAACACTGGAAAGAATTGGCGCTCGGCGGATTTATTCTGACCGCAGGCGCTTTATTGGCATATATGTCGCTCACATTGGGCCGGTTTCAATTTGGCGAGACGGTCAAGTTTACTGCCGTGTTTAACAGTGCCGTGGGCGTGGTCAAAGATGCCCCGGTGATGATGGCCGGGATCGAAGTCGGCCACGTTGAGAGCATGGAAGTGCGCCAAGGCCGGGCCCTGATGCATTTGGTGGTGAACCCCGAGATTAAAATGTTTAGCGATGCCCGCGCAGAAATCCGCTCCAAAAGTCTCTTGGGCGAAAAATACATTTCAATTGATGCGGGCTCTCCCCAAGCGCCCCCACTGCCCAATGGTGAGCAGATCAAAAACACCATGACCCCCGTGGACCTCGACGAGGTGCTCAACCACCTGGCGCCGGTCTTAACCAAACTCGATCCCGATGATCTCAACACCCTTTTGCACACCTTTGCGGTGGCCGTCAAAGGCAAAGAAAAAGACATGGGCGATTTGATCAAAGGCACCGCCTCGCTGATGCGGACGGTCTCGGGCAACGAAAACGAAATTGCCCGGATTGTGAAAAATCTCGATGGCGCTGCCGGTCAGGCCAATCGCCTGCTCAGTCGCAATGGCGCTTCGATAGAAAGCATTATCTCCAATCTGCGTGTGGCCAGTGCCAGCCTCGGCAGCGATGCCCCTGAATTGCTGCGCAGCCTGAAGGCTGTTTCCAGCGAAGTGCACACGATCACCGGCCCACTCAGCGAAAATGGCGAGCAGCTTGCCAAACGGATCGACAATATTTCGCGTGATGCTGAGCAATTTACCGACAGCTTAAGCCGCCACCCCGACCTGATTCCCAATCTGAATACCTCGTTGTCTGAATTGCCACCTCTGCTGCGCAAGGCCCCGGCGACCCTCGATCGCCTGCCTGCTGTGCTCGACCAGCTCACGCCAGTCTTGGGCAATGCCGACAAACTCATGACCAAAGTGGGCAACAGTTTGGATCGCCTCGATCCGGTGCTCGACAATGCAAACCAATTGCTCAACGAGAAAAAGATCCGCCAGCTCTTGCAAGACGAAGGCGTGAAGGTCAATATTGAGAAATTTAAGCTCTTTTAAGGGGGCAACGCCATGTTCCGCATTGGTCTGACGGGCGGCATTGCCTCGGGCAAGTCGGCTGTGGCCGCCATGCTGGTCGAAGCTGGTGCCAAGGTCGTGGACACCGATTTGGTGGCCCATCAGCTCATGGAGCCCGGCCAGCCGGTGTATGAACAGGTTTTGGCCCATTTTGGCGCAAGCATTTTGGCCCCCGATGGCCAGATCGACCGCCGGGTCTTGGGCGGGATTGTCTTTGCTGATGAAAGCCAGCGTGAGCAGCTCAACCAGATTGTACATCCCGGCGTGAAAGCCGCCCTGCGCCAAATAGAAACAGAATTGCGCGCCCAAGAGACCGAAAGGGCTCAAAGCGGGGCAAAAAAGAATTTTTTGCTGGTGCTGGTCATTCCCCTGCTCTATGAGGTCAATATGGCGCATTTTGTGGATAAAACGATTGTGGTATACTGTCCTGAAGCTGTTCAGAAAGAGCGCCTGATGGCCCGCAATGGTTTTTCAGAATCAGAGGCCCAGGCCCGCATAGACGCACAATTGTCGATTGAGATCAAGGCTGAGAAAGCCGACGAAGTGATAGATAACAGCCGGGATCTGGAAAGTACCCGGGAACAGCTAAATTGGATTTTAGGTGAACTGACATGGGACCCATATACCGCATCTTAACCGGTGGCCTGCTGGCCTCCCTGCTCTTGCTGAACCCCACCCCAGCCCAGGCCGCTGAACCCGTTCCCAGTGCCTATCTGGTAGATATCTCTGCGCCCCATTGGTGTTTCGACTGTGTGGGCAAAGTGGTCAACGATTACCGCCTGATGGATGGTTATACCGACCACACCTTCCGGGGCGACTGGAAAGTCACCCGTTTTGCCTTGGCCGCTGTGACCAATAAACTCTTGAACCAGATCCGCCTGACCCATGCCATCGACATTCAGCCGGTGGTCAAACGCGAAGCGATTGTGCCCGCTCTGCCCGAGCATTGGGCCTATCCCTATGTGCGTACCCTTTTGCAGGAATACGACCTGACCCAGGTCATGTTCGACAAGGCCCAAGCCAAAGACGGCGATCAGCCCGCCACCCGCAAACATGTGGCGTATGTACTGAGTGAATTGCTGATGCGTGCCGAAAAAGCCTCAGGCAAATCTCTGGGTGAAGGCATTCGCATGGCCGAAAAATCTCAGGATATGGATGCCCGTTCTCAGTATTCTCCGTATATTGCAGCGGCGCTCAATCGCTACCAATTTATGAACCTCTACCACGACCACACCTTTCGGCCCGAGAACACGATCAGCCGCTACGAAATGGCGGCTGTGCTCTGCCGGGTGACCCATTTGCTGGAGACCCACTTGAGCAACAAAAGCGCTGCTGAGCCCACAGCCGCAGCCCAATAAGCCTTCGTCTACAGCGGGACTCAAGGCGAGGCGGCGTTTAATTCTGCCGCTAACCAGTGAAGGACCTGGGTATAGTCGTTTTTTAAGTGGTTGTTGAGCCCCAGGAACAGGGCCCTGCTGAGCTGCAGGGCCTGTTTGTAGTGTGGGGATTTTTGGGATTTGAGCAATCCGAGCCATTCCCAGCGGTAGGGAAAGGTCAGGGGGTGGGCCGCCACCAACTCGGCCAAAAGGACTTCCGCTTTTGCTGCTTGCCCCATTTCCAAGGCGCTCTGGGCCAGCAGCCATGTGAGTTCGGGCGACTCAGGATAGAGCTGCCTTGCTGCCAGATAGGCCTCTTGGGCTAAGGCGGGTTGTTGCTCAGCGCGCAGGGCATGGCCCTGGAGTTGGGCGATCTGGCTCAGGATCAGGGCCTGCAAGGGCCAGGCTGAGGCGTTGGCGGCTGAGGTCAAACCCGAATTCAAACTCAGCGTTTGCAAACGCCGGGCATAAGCCATTTGAAAATGGGGAATGTGTTTGCCACTGTGCCCCAGCGGCAGAATCAGGCGGTAATGGGGATCGCTGGGGCTCTCGGGAAAAGGCAGAGCCAGGGCCTTTTGCAGGTGCTGCCGGGCCTGGGCATAATCTTGCAAATAGCCTGCGGTCCACCCCAGATGGTAGGCCAAAAATGGGCTGGGGGCCTCGTTCATCAGCTCAGACAAGTGCTTTAAACCCTTTGTAAACGCCGCTCTCTGTTCTGGCGAAAGGATTTCCCAGAGTCGCTTCTGGGCTTGGCCTGCCCTTTCGGCCTGGGCAAAATCCACCGCCTGATTAATCTGAAACAGGGCCTGGGTGTATTTCAGCAAACGGACCTGAGCGCTTGCGCTAGTGTGTGAGAGATCTGAATCTCTTTTCGGGGTGGCAATGGCTTGAGCCAAGACCCGCTCTGCCCGTTCAACCCCACCGGGAGTGCGGGAAAAATACAATTGTCGGGCCGTAACCCAGCTTCTGAAGGGCGGTGTGGCACTCTGGGGGTGTCGAGTTTGGTGTCGAATTTGGCGCAGGGATTGGATTTGGGGCAAATGTTGCATGAGTAGGGCCAGCAGACGCCCAAATTGAGCCGTATAGCTGTGGGATTGAATCGCTCTTTGCCCATTTTGGGCCAAACAGGCCAAACGCACAGGGTCGGCCAAGATCTCGGTCAGGGTTTCGGTTAATCTCTCTGGTTCAAAAAACAAAGCCGCCCCCGAACCCGATTCGTCTTCGGGCAAAAACGCCCGGATTTCGCGGTTGCCAGCTTCGCTCAGCAGCAAAGCCCCTGCCGCTGGCGCTTCATAGGCCCGCAGGTTCATCTCTCCCCTGGCTGTGGGGTTTAAGACGACTTGGCATTGGTTCAGCAGCCGGTTGTATTCATGGGGATCGCTGATGCCATCGGCCAATAAGACCGGCCATTGCGCGCTTAGCAGAGAGATTTCAGCCAAAAGCCGCTCCCGCTCAGGGTAATACGGCGAGGCCAAAGTGCCAACAAAACCCACGGCATAGGGGCGGGGGCCGGCTTCTGGCGCGGGCTCAGGCTGCCAGGGCAGGGCATAACTGCGCTCAGGATCCAAGCCATAACAGGGCCAATACGACAGGTGCTGATGCCCTGCTGCGGTCAAAATCGCTTGCAGACTTTGATCGCAAAAGAGCCAATCAAAGTCTGTGGCACAGTCCAAGAGCGTGCCCAGGCCCAAGCTGTGCCAATCGTGAACCAGGGCCACCACGGGCACAGGGCTTTCTTCGATGCCCGGCGGCAGACCCTGAACCGCCGGGGCCAACCAGAGAATCACATCCGGCTGCCAGTCTGCCTGCAAGGGTTTTAAAAGGGCATCAAAGTTGTCTTGCTTGAGATCAAAACTCAGGTCGTAGGCCTCAAGTGGGTAATTGGCAGCTTGGCTGAGCAAACGGGCAAAGGGCTGGGCCGTAAATGTTTTGACGTTGGGATTGTAGAGATAGTCCCCCAGCAGGGCCGGATCGGGCAGGGGGCCCACCAGCAGCTTGAGCGGGCACGGCGGGGGCTCCCAGACAGGCAGAGGTTGGGCCTGTGTGGATTCTGCGCTGTTTGGGGTGGGGAATTTTAAGCACGTGGCGCGGGCCGAGGGAATCAAATACACAGTCTGAGACGCGCTGGGGGATTGGGTGTGCAGCCAGTGGCGCAGGCTCTGAGTGCGTAGATCAGGCCTATCTTGACTTAAAAAATCGGGGTGGGCTTGTAACAAAGCCTGAAAAGCCTCCGCGGGCAACAACAGACCCGAAGCAAAGGCCTCATCGGGGGCCAAAACACGCGAATCAAAGGCATCAGGCTGAAAGGGAGGGGGCATGTCGGCCTGTGTGAGTATCTCCTGCCAAATAGGCGGTAGCGGTGTGGGCCAGGTGCCCACTGCTTGCAAAAGCCCTGCGGGCTCAGTCGTGCGGGCGGCTTTGAATTGCCAAAGCAGGTCGCGGTGGGGCCTAAAATCTGCCTCCCAGAGCAGAATGTCTCTGGCTGGCTGTGAACCAAGTGCTTTGGCCTGTTCGGGGCTAAGCACCCCGCCCGCCAAGCAGTTTGGCCAATCGATGTCTGCGCTGTTTTCTCCCTCTGGCAGCACCACAAAGACCTCAAATTCTGAGCGTGGCAGGTTTTGCCAGGCCCAGGCCTTGAGAACGTGGGGCCGCAGAGGTGGGTGGGTGGGCAGGAGTAAGATGCTGAACATTTTTTATCTTCTGACTAGAAAAGTAAAAAAACAGATCTTGATTGATCTATTTTATGTAACAGATTAGCCATATTTTTAATCATCTTGAATTATTTTAGGCCTAAACTCAGGGTATATAATTCTTTTTATATTCACAAATTCCGAAAGGCCCACGGGTAAATCCCGAATTCGGTTAAGAATCATCGTTCGCTCTGTCCCTTTGAAATTACTGAGCCAGAGTTCATCGGTTCCTTCTTTTGCTTTGCGAATGAGGTAGACCACTTTGTCTTGTGGGAGGGAAATTTGCTCTCTGGTCTCTAAATAATCATAATAACTCTGTTCGCGTTCCATCTTTGCCACTTGTGTCTCTGTCTGGGTTTGAAAGTCGTAGCTGATCAGAGAGATAGCCCTGTCATTGGCCTTTTTTTCAAGAAAGAATACCTTGTCGGCACTTTCCCAACCCAGGACTTTGACATCGGTCTCACTGTCTTGAAGTGGTCGAAAATGGCGGCTGAGAGGAACAAAGCTGGCCTCCCAGCGCTTTTCTTCATTTTCTCTCTGCGCATAACTTTTAAACACAGTTAGCGGCTTTAACTCTGCTGTATTCAGATCAATCTGACTGCGAGCGTGGTAGACCCGGTCGTTCTCTTCATATTCCACCAAAATATCATTGTTAAAACCTGTCCAACTGAGTACAACTTCGCGCCGGGGGTCGCTGGAGCGGGTCAACGATGCCAATCCTTTGAGATTGCGATAGCTGTGATCTTCTATTTGATACAGACTATAAATGGTCTCTGGCATCTCAGGGGTGGATGGCTTTTGTTTATGGGCGACCAATAGCCACTGCTTACTGGGGTGCAAACTGCAGGCTACAATATTGTTGTTTTTTATCAGGGAAATTTGGTCATTCGGCAAAGGTCTGAGTTTCTCAAGATCTTTGACCAATAAATCCCGTCCCAACAGATTGGACGGCGGAGTTTGAGCCTGCATCGTATTTTGGTCGATTTCTGTTAAGACAGGGGTCTCTGGCTCACGAATATTGAGCTGATAATAACGTGTCTCACTAATGGCGTTATTCGGAGTGCCTGATAAATAACCATATTTAAACAGCAAATGAGGGTCTTGGTTCTGAGCCCAGGCCAAGGAGAATGGATCAATGACGCCTGTTTCAATTGAAAAAGATTCTCTACACCCATTCAGAAAAACCAAAAGTTGAAAGATGCCAAGGATTTTTGTTAGAAAAAATAGATATGAACGCAAAGACGTTCTCCCAACTCAATGAGATTCCTCAATCATTCCCAGTTTGCAACGAATTGAAACCAATTGCGGCCACAGATTTAAGCTTACCAAGCGATCTCGCCAAAAGTGAACCAACAGAATTGACACAGCCCTGCCCAAAGGCGTACGATAAAACGTACGAAAACAGGAGGAATCCCGTGACCAGTTTCTCCGCTTCAGAGGCCCGAAAACAGCTTTACCACTTGGTAGACCAGGTGCAAGACACCCATGAACCCGTGCAAATTATTGGCAAGCGCAACACCGCCATTTTGCTTTCGGAAGAAGATTGGCGCTCCATTCAAGAAAGCCTGTATTTGCTTTCTATTCCCGGTATGCGTGAATCGATCCGTGAGGGGCTGAATACCCCGATCGAGGCGTGCACCCAGGAACTTGATTGGTGAGCTGGCAGCTCGTCTTTACGCGCCAAGCCCAAAAGGACGCCAAAAAGCTCGCCAAAGCGGGATTCAAACCTCAGGCCTCACGTCTTTTGGCTGTGTTACACACAAATCCCTATCAGAATCCGCCACCTTATGAAAAATTGGTCGGGGATTTGGCCGGGGCCTATTCGCGCAGAATCAATATCCAGCACCGTTTGGTGTATCAGGTGCTGGAGGAGAGTCAAACGGTGAAAGTCATTCGGCTCTGGACACACTACGAATAAGATTATTTTCAATTAAAACCCAGGTTAATTATCCTTTAACTCCCGCAAGCTTTGCCTCCCAACCCCAGATGAATAATTAACAGGGATAAAGCGCGTAGAGAGGTTTTTGCATGTCTTTTAAAACCAGTCAGATTGTCAAAGGTTTCTTGGCCAGTATTCTGGCTTTGGGCGCTTTGGCTGCCTGCTCTGCCTCTCCCCCGCCTTTCCAGCAAGCGTTCTTGCCCAACCGCGCCCCGATTGCGCTCGGTGCCTTCGACGCCCTCTACCACGGCGATCTGGCTGTCAAATTCAACAATGCCTACCAGGCCCTTTATGCCGATAACGAAGTGGCAGGCCACCAAGATCCCCAAAACCCCGATAAAATCTTTGTCAAACTGATTGCCGAAGCCCAAAAAACAATCGATGTCGCGATCTTTGACATCGAAGAACCCTCTGCTGGTGAGGCCCTGATGGCTGCCCGCAAACGGGGCGTAAAAGTCCGAATCATGACCGACAGCGAAAATATGTACGCCAATGGCCGCAGTGGCGCACTTAAACCCCTGCATGCTGCCATGAAAAAAGCCGGGATCGGCATCAAAGGCGATAACCGCACGGCCTTTATGCACAATAAATTTATGATTATCGACGGGGAGCACGTGGTCACGGGTTCGCTCAATCTCACGCCCTATTCGATGTACCGCGACAATAATAATTCCCTCAAAATTACCTCCAAACAATTGGCCGCCAATTACCAAGCCGAGTTTGACCGCCTCTATGTCAAAGAGCTGCGCGGGCCCAATCCCCACGAAATTCCCTTCCCTGTGGTGCAGGTTGATGGCGCTGTGATTCAGACCTTTTTCTCGCCCAAAGGCGGCACCAAACCCGCGATTATGGAGGCCCTGGGCAAAGCGCGCAAACGCATTCGCTTTATGGCTTTTTCGATCACCGATGAAGATATTCAGAAAATGTTGATCGACAAACACCGCGCAGGTGTAAAAGTCGAAGGCATTTTTGATGGCTGCATGATCAGCCAGTATTCGGTCTACCAGCAGCTCTTGACCAAAAATATCCCCGTCATGATCGATGGCAACCAGGCCCTTTTGCACAGCAAGGTGATTATTATCGACGATCAATTGGTGATCACGGGCTCGTATAATTTTTCCAAAAATGCCGAAAACAACAACAACGAAAACACCCTGCTGATTCGCTCTCCCAAAGTGGCCCAATTTTACCAGGCCGAATTTGAGCGTTTAAAAAAGGCTTCTCTCACCAACCGCGTGCCCCCTTACGACAACCGCACCTGCAGCAGCACCGAGAGCGGCAACGACACCCAATTGCCCGCTGGCGAATAACTGACTTTTGCCCAGGTTTGCACGCTTGGTCTAAAACACTCTGCCTGGGTTTTGGGCCATCTGGCGCAAGACCTGTGTCAATTCTGTCACCGCCGCTTGATTGGCAAATAGACGGCTGCGGCGCTCTTGGAGTCTGGCTTTGAGTGCTTCGCGATAGCTGCGATCTTTGGCCAAACGATGGGCCTTAGCCAGATAGTCTTGCTCAGAGCTGGCCAGCAGCTCAGGCATTTCCAAGACCTGGTAAAGGGCTGTGGGGATGCGGCCTTTGAGCATTTTACTGGGCCGGGTTAAAAGGGGCAGGCCCAGCCCGAGCATTTCAAAGGCCAGTTTTCCCGCGCCATAAGGCCAGGGATCGAGGGCAAAATCCCCCACTTGCAAAAGCGCCAAAAAGTCGGGGGCGGGCAGGCGCCCTAAAAAGAGCAGTTGTTCGGGGGCGATGTTTTGTTTCAGGCGGGTTTCTATTTGCCGGTTCCAGACCGGGTTGCGGCTGTGGACCAAGACCAGCTTTAAGTCTGGGTTCTGCCTACAGATCTCGGCCAAAATGGCGTCAAAATGGGGGTGCAATTTGAGCAGATTATGCGGGCAGAGCGCCAAAACCACGTCTTCAGGCAGGCCGAGCTGGCTTCGGCTGAGGCCTGAAGTGGGCAAATGCCGGGGTTCATACCAGAGGGGCAGTGCTTGCATTTGGTAGAGTTTTTCGCTGTAGCGGCTTTCTGGCTGGGGCCCTTCGAGGCTGTGGGTCGAGAGAAAAGCGTCGATCTGGGGATGGCCGCTGCTGCCCCCACTGCCCCAGGAAGTCCACTGGATTCTGCCCAGGCGGAAATACGGCAAAAAATAATTGAGTGGGTCGGTGCCGACTTCCCAAAAATAGACCAGGTCAAAGCGCTTGGCCTGCACGCTTGCCACGCTCTGGGCCCAGTCGGCACTGAGGATCTGCCGGGGCAAACTGGGCAAAAGCTGGGCGCAAATCGCCTCTGAAGCGGGCCAGATCAGCAGTGTGACGTCAATTTCAGCGGGGTCCAATTGGGCCAAGAGCTGCCCGCTGACAAAGGCAAAGACCCCTTCGTGTTTGGGGCTGATCAAGACCCCCATTGTGAGCGGGCGCGCAGCTTCAGCGGGGGTGAAGGCAGGATTTGAGTGGGCTGTGGGGCCTGCTTCATATTCAAACAATTTCCCAAAGCGCCGTTTGAGCGGCAGGGGATCTTCACAGAGATAATTGAGATCAAAGAGGGTGTCGAGATTGGTCTGGGCCAATTGGGCTTGCAGCGGGGCCAATTCAATCGGGATCTGGGGCTGATTCAGGCTGTTTTCAAGGCCCGCTAAGCTCTTCTGAAGCGCCGCTTGGGATGCGGGCAGGGGCGCATAACACAAACGGGACTGCAATTCCCAGAGCAGGTTGGGGGCCTGTTCTGTGGCCCGCTGGTAATGTCTTTGCGCCTCGGGCAATGCGCCCAGCGACTGGTACATCCTGCCCAAATGAAAGTGCAGCGCGGCAAAATCGGGTTTTTGGGCCAGCACGGTCTCATACTGGCCCAAGGCTTCTTCCAATTGGTGGCTTTCGAGCAAGGCATGGGCCAAGAGGGTGCGGGCCTCGCTGTGCAAGGGATCGAGATCGAGGGCCAAGCGACAGGACTCGCTGCCCCCGCTGGCATCGCCGAGTGAAAAGCGCAATTGCGCCAGTACAAACCAGGCCTGGGCCGAAGGGCTGATTTCAAGTGATTGGCGGCAGGTTAATAGGGCTTGGGCGTGTTCGCCCAGTGCGTGTAAAAGCGAGGCCAGAATGCAGCTCTGTTCAGCGTGGGTGGGGGGATAGCTGCAGAGTCTCAGCGCCAATTGATGGGCCAAAGCACGGGCCGGGCTGGCCTGCCAGGCGGCGATCAGGGCCAAGACAAAGCTCAGCACCAGCTGCTGGTAATCTCTGGGAAATGCCTCAAATTCGCTGGCATTGGGCAGTGGCAAGCTGGGGGCCGCGTATTGCCAAGCCTGCTGAAAAAAGCCCTCGGCCCGCCGCCCTTCTCCCGCTTGCCAGGCCAAGAGCGCCAAGCCCCACCAAAGTTGGGGAAGCTGCCGGGCCTCTGGTTCGGTCTGTAGCAAAAACTGGTAAAGCGCCAGGGCCTGAGCCAGATCTCCCTGGGCGTGGTGGGTTTGGGCGAGTGCCAAGTGTGAGGACACAGACATGTGTGGGGGGCGGTCATCCTTGTTGGAACTGCTCTCATTCAAGCATTTGGCGACTGTGGCTGTAAAGGCGGCGGGTTTAAAATAATTTTGACTTTTTTGTATCGATGAATTATCATTTTTGCATTGCTGCTTGCACAGAAATGTAATCCAGAGGGCATTTTGAATGAGATATAATAAACGTTCTATCTATCTATCTATCTATTTGCTTTTGATTCCTCTGGTTTTAAGCAGTTGCCAAACCTTGCCCAATGCTTCTTTGAGTTCTCATCCATTGGATTTCGGTATTTTGGGCAAACGTCCTGAACGGGCCAAACCCGATCTCTATCCTGTCTTGGATTGTGTCCAGCCCAATCGATTGGGAACATACACCGCCTATTTCAGTTTTGAAAATTCAACATCCAAAGAAATGCGTTTGCCTGTGGGTGAAAAAAATCAGTTTACCCCTGCTTTAAGTGCTGATCAGAATCGACCTCATCATCGTGAACGGGAGCGCTATGACGACTTTAGATACGGTGATTTCAAAACACACTCAACAAAACAAAACCACTCCCAAGACAAGCGAGATGCAGAGCGCCCCAATTCCGGAGAAGAGCGCGAGCATGGGGACAAAGATCCGCATGATAGAGAAAACCAGGATCATGGAAAACCCTCCAAACATTCAGAACATGATCGGGGACAGCCTGTCATTTTCCCTGTTGGACGCAGCGCTATTTATCCCAACAGTCCTGTGGCCGTGGTTTTTAATACCGACCATCTCACCTGGAAACTGGGTAATCAATTTGCCACAGCACAGGCCAATAATCTGACTCAACGCTGCCAAAGAGAAGCTATTGCTATTCCTGCCAATGCGGCTGTTCGCAAAACCTTTCTCCCAACCACCACCTTGACCTTTAACGCCGCACAAATGACTCAATCTTTGACTTTTCAAGTCAATGAAGCTGCAGATCTGCGCCGCAGAATCTTACTGACTGCCCGCACAGGCCAATCGGGGGTGGCTGTCAGTGGTTTGGAAGTCTTGCTCAATGGTCAAAATGTTTTGGCTGGAGTGCGAGACCAGCGTATCTTAACACCCAATACGCCCGATTTAACCTTGGAGGTGGCTGGACTTTTGCGTCAAGGTGCCAATACCCTTGAAATCATTGCTCAGGGGAGTTCGGGCAGTCAGGCCCAGGTACGTTTAGATGGATTTATGTTGCCCCTGGACATTCCCACTGCTTTTCACAGTGCGATTGCCCACTCACCAGAAGCCCGTCGTTCATCTGTTGAAGCAGGTGTGGTGGGTGTCAAATTTTTGGAAGGCTCCAAAATTCGCTTAGCAGGGGATTCTTTGCAAGGCTTACATGATGAATCAGAGCTGAGCCTGCGCATGTTACAGGCTGCTTTGGGCAGCCGAATTACAGGTGTTTACCCGACCATGCCCGGAACGCCTGCTGAACATGAGCAATCAGAACAATATCTGCAAACAACCCAAGGGCGCGAAGTGCCAAACCAGAGCTTGTTTTATCGCATGACGTTTGCGCCCAACCAGGATGTTTGGGAAGTAGTGGATCGCCTCAAAGTGTTACCTTTTGTCGAAGAGGCTTTCCCTGTGTTTATCTCCGAATCTCCTTATCAGCCCAAAGAAATGGATCCGACTTTAAATGGAGAGTATAAAGATCCGCAAAAACGGCTGTGGTTAGAAAGCACCCGTATTCTCTCACATACTTCAGCCAGTTCGAGCCTTCAACCGGGAGCCTGGGATATTACCCGAGGCAGCCCCCAAATTAAAATTGCTGTGTTAGAACATGGATTTGATCGCGATCACCCTGACTTACAAAATATTGAGTATGAGCAAAATATCGAGTTAAATTCTGATTATAAGGATTTTGCACACGCTACCCTCTCTTTGGGTGTAGTGGGAGCAATAGCTAGCCCCAATGGCGAAGGTGTGGTGGGGGTAGCTCATGGTAGCAAAACTATTCATATTCACTTTTTAAACAATGATTACCCCGGTAAACCCTCTTTGTGCAAAGGTGGTACACAACCCTATCCTCACTGTCACAAGTATATAGATTCTTTGGAGTTGGCTTTAAAAAAAGGAGCTAGGGTTATTTTAATTGAAGCTTCAGCTCATAATGAAGACAATCCAGGAACAATAGAACTTGCACGTCCTGAAGTACGAACACGCATTAATTATTTATCTTGGGACTTAAAGGTTAAAAGCATTTATGGGTTTAATCCTGTCATTGTAATTCCTTCTGGAAATAGAGCTTGTGAGGCTTATAAAGAAAATACAGTGATTGAAAGAAATATTAAAAAAACCTGTTACCTTAAATTTCCCAAAGGCAAAGATGTGCGAGAAGGTTTTTTTGATGAGGTGGTTTATAGAACCGTTTGGGCCACAGATCAATTTGGAACCCGTTATCCAGAATATTATTACAAAGAAATAATTACACGTAACGGTCCCATGATGGATACGGGCTCTATTATTGTCGGTGGCTTAAATGTTTTGGGGACATCTCGTACTCCCCCAGAAAAAAAAATAGATGGAATTTTAGAACCGGGTTTTCATTACGGAAAACAGGGTAATGTTTTTACAGATGGGCATGGGATTGATGTAAGTGCGCCCGCAGAAAAGATTTGGACTACAGCTTTTGATAATGGTTACATAGATTATGGTGGATCTTCAGGAGCGGCTCCTGTCGTCGCCGGTGTTGCAGCACTCATGCTT
This sequence comes from Candidatus Sericytochromatia bacterium, assembly GCA_050248915.1. GTDB lineage: Bacteria > Cyanobacteriota > Sericytochromatia > UBA7694 > UBA7694. The sequence goes on along the minus strand of JBFWRL010000001.1, from coordinate 67,398 downwards.
TCTCAAGATCCCACCCTCACCCCGCTTTGGGTGCGGCATATTCTCAGACAAACAGCCCAAGATTCCAAACTCATTGCCGGAGAAGACATGCCCGGTCTGGTCAATGCCTATGAAGCTGTTAAACAGGTTTCTCCCCCTCTGCCTTCGCCTTCTCCCAGTGGTGGGTTTACCAAACAGTCTATTTCTGAATCGGCACCCGCCAATCCCCCCAGCAATGTCAGCGTCTGGATCACACGCGATGGACAGCGCGTAGCAGTCAATGCCAGTCAATTGCTCGGCATCGGCATCACGGGCCTTGACCTCAGTGGCATTGAAATCGTCGTCGATGGCCAAGTGATGCCCATTCAACAGGTCGCCTCCAATTATGTCTCCTTTGGCCTAACACCCACTCTCGCTCCGGGTGTCAAAGACATGTTGATCAAACTCGCGGGCAATACCGTCACCCTGCCAGAAGCCATTGAAGTGCTCGCCATGCCCCCTTTGCAAGAAACACAAACCTTGCCCACGGTCGGTGCGCTTCAACCCGCTCCCTTTCAGATCAACGGGGAGCATTTCTTGGCGATTCCCAATTATTTTAATGGCCAATCTTATCACCTCAACTCCCAGATTTACAAATGGAACGGGACTCAATTCTCACTGGTTCAAACCATTCCCACCTTTGGGGCCTACGACCTGCACCCCTTTTCGGTGGGCGACCAGCATTTTCTCGCCATTGCCAATTTTGACCAGAATGTCTATGCCGCCAATTCCGAAATTTACAAATGGAATGGCTCACAATTTGTCCCTTTTCAAACCATTCCCACCACCGGGGGCATTGATTGGGAAAGCTTCAACATAGACAACAGGCACTTCTTGGCACTGGCCACCCATTACAATGGCAGCTTTGAGCGCGAATCGCTGCTCTACGAGTGGAATGGTTCTCAATTTGTACTCTTTCAGAGTTTGCCCACCCGAGGTGCACACAAATGGACCCATTTTCTCACGATTGGCAGTGAGCGTTTTCTGGCCCTCACCACCTATTTTTATGTCGGCAGTGGGATAGCAGACACCCAGTCAGAGCTGTATAAATGGAATGGCAGCCAATTTGTGTTTAATCAGACCTTTGCCACGGATTTTGATGTGGATTTTGATACCTTTACCATTAACGGTCAGCTCTTTGCTGCAATTATTAACAACAGCCGCATCAGCAACACGGTGGACTCCAAGATCCTGAAATGGAATGGCAGCCAGTTTGTGGAGTTTCAGAATATTCCCACCACAGGCGGGCTGAATTGGGACTATTTCACCGTCAAAGGCTGGCACTATCTGCTTTTGACCACCCATACCACCCTGCCCCAGATTTACCGCTGGAATGGCTCCCAGTTTGAGTTATACCGGGTGCTGGCCATGGACAAAGCCTGGGGTTCAGCCTTGTTCAGCGCAGGCCCGCTGGAAAACTACCTGATTCTGGGCAGCCTGATTGGCCCCCAAGGCTATTCATCACCCAGCCGCGTTTACAGGTTTGACTAAATGAATAAAAATATGCAGTTGGCTAATAATATTCATTGTTTTATCACTCAAATAGACGTTTATACTCTTTCCTTTGGCTTTATGTTTTTTGTTTTGGCTGCCTGCCAGCCTTTGAGCCAAACATCTCAACAGCCCAGCCCAGCACCCCGAGTCACAGAAAGCCCGCAGGTGCGGTACAACAATTACCCCGATCCCTCTCCGACGCCTTATCCGTCCATGACCCCCTACCAAACACCACCGCCCTACCCACCGACTGAGGTTCCACCAGGATATGAAGAGATCAAAATCATTCAGGACGATGGTCTCAATCACTATTACTGTGAACCCCCGTTGCAATCAAATATCTTGCGCTATCCGACAGAAGTGGCTGTTAGCGAAGATGGTCAAAATGTCTATGCCACAGACGCTGCTTGTCAAACATATCCAAGTACGCTTGCTTGGAATATTTGCCCCTTTGATTCTCAGCAAAAAGGCAATATTTTAAAACGCAAATCTGTGTATCATATTATTTCTCTCAATACTGCAGAATCCATTCTCAAAGCCTCTCAACACCAACTCAGTTGTGTTATGGGCAATGAATTGGAAGTCGATGGTTTTCAGCAGCTTTATTTTGTCAATAACTATACACGCCAAATTATCCAGCGCAACCCTTATGGAAAAGAAAGCGCCTTGTTGACGATCAATGAACGCTCCAATGCTCATAGTCTTGCCGATGGTATTCCCAAAGAAAAGTTGTCCGCACCTTTTGGCTTTCAAATTCAAAAAAACAAACTTCTGTTTGAGCTGAGTGCTCATTCAACCTACAACGACTTTCGCCTTAGATACTTGGATTTAATCGCTAATCAAACATCTGAACTGTATTCGGTATTTGATTATTATAATTACAGTCGCCTACATGCGGGAATGGCCTTTTTTCAAGAACAGCTCTATTTTCTGATTTTGAAAGAAACCTCGCCCCAAGCAATTTCTATAAGCATTCCTTCAAATATAAATCCTCCAGCTTTGGTCAAATATACTCCCAGCTCAAAACAGTTTGAAAAATTTTCTATTACCCGTACATCCCAAAGTGGTGAGATCTCACCTCACCAGATCCGAGCCGCCTCTGCCGACCTCTTCTACCTAAGCGACGTCAAAAACCACCAGATCTGGGTCATTCGCCTCAATCCCGATCACAGCGAAGGCAGTATGCAGGTTTTGGCGGGCTCCGGCCAAAAAGGCTATCAAGATGGACAGGGCACAGCCGCCAGCTTTTATGTGCCCACGGCCCTCAGTTTAGACGGTGCAGGTAATCTCTATGTCGCCGATACAGGCAACCATGCTATTCGTAAGATTTCTCCGGCAGGCATGGTGACGACTATTTACAAAGCACCAGAAAGCTAATCTTGCGTATCCTGGACCAAGTGTGCTGAGAGGGACATCTGTGCTGGATGCAGCTTTCAGGTTTATTTCAATTTCTTGAGCAAATCCAAGGCCACTTGTTGTTCAGCGTCACTTTGCTCCAAAACGTGGTTCTGGCCTTCTAAGAGCGTTAATTTCACATTGGGCAGTTTTTGCGCCAGCTTTTGGCTCAGGGCGCTATTGGCGAGGGGGTCGCCTTTGCTGTGCACGATCTGGATGGGGTTGCTGGGGCCCTGGCCCGCTTCGACTTTGTCTAGCACCGCTTGCATATCTGCCAAGGTAGCGGTCATGGCCTGGGCCTGGGCGCGCAGATCTTCGAGCACAGCGCCCTGGGCGATTTTTTGTTTGGCCTCGGGGTCGGTGCTCAGAATCGGCAAACCCAATGAAGGCAGGGGAATGTCTTTGAGCAGGGGCACTTTGCTCAAGAGGCCAAAGCTGTCATTTAAAAAATTGTCGCTGGGCCCAAAGAAAGGCCCTTGCAAGACGGCTTTCAGACCTTTGGGCATGGGGGGGCCTTCCAAGGCAATCAAGTTCTGTTCGTTCAGGGTCAACGCCGCAAAGGTGCCAGGGCCACCGCCGAGGCTGGTGCCCATCAGAATCACTTCTGCGCCCGCTTTGCCTTTGTACTCTTTTTCGAGCTGGGTCTGGGCGTAAGCTGCCATGGCCGCCACATCGCGGGTAATGCCATAGCCACGATCAACATGACCAGCTTCGCCCCCTTTGGTCTGACCGCCCCATTGCTGGTCCATGATCAGCACATCGTGCCCCGCTTTGCTCAGGGCGTCGGCCTGTTCGTAAAAGTTGCGCCCGGTCTGCAAAAAGCCCGGCAGCATCACAATCACCTTGCCTGTGGGTTCACCCTGGGGATGAAAGCGCTGCCAAAACAGCTCACGATCGGCAATGTTAACGCCATTGACCTGGCCTTTGGCTGCCACAAAACCCTCCGTCAGCTCTGCCGGGGTGCGGCCCAAGCGCGTCAAGGCAATAGCCTTTTGGGCGGCAAAGAGCTTGCCGTCTTTGAGCTGAGCCAAGTCGAGTTGGGTCACAGGCAGGCCCCAAGCGGCTTCCTTTTCTGTGCGAAAGGCTTGCAATGCTTGAATCTGACTGTCTAAATCTCCCAGGCCACTGGCCCAATTTTGGGCTTTGCTGGGCAAGGGCTGTTGTTTCACAAAGCCACCGACACTGCCTGCGGGCTTGCTTTCGTTGTCCCAGAGCCCATCGCGGTTGCCTTGCACATCGTGCAGATCGCGCAGGGTGCCCTGGACCTGAGAGGTGCTGCCCCAGGCGGGAGGCGGCGTGACCGTATTGCGGATTTTTTCTGAGAGTGAAGTGGGGCTGTCTTGAATCAGCTTGAGGGGGGCGGGCAGGGGTTTGCCATCGGGTTTCAATGGGGCCTGAGCACCGGCTTCGAGAATCATGCGATCTGTGTTTGTTGCCGGACTGTTGACTGTTTCTGCAGGCGCAGCGGGCTTGAACGGTGTGAGCGCTCCCCCTACAGGGGTTCCATGGTGCGGCAATCGGGCGTGAATCTCAGACATGCAGGCTTGATTTCCTTGTTTTGAACTTCTCTCTCATTCAAGCACTTCAAGGCTGTGCGTGTAAAGCCACGTTGAAAGCTAAGCGTGTGCATCCTGCAATTGCAGGGCCATATTCAAAAAGTGCGAAGCCGCTTCCAATTGGCCCAATTCGCGCAGCAGCGAGCCCATGTTATAACACACATCGGGGTTCTGCGGCTCGATATCAAAGGCGCGGTGGAAGTGTTTCAGGGCGGTCTGTTTATCGCCGCGTTCCAGGGCAATTAAAGCCAGGCTGTTTTCGGCTTCGGCAATCTGGGGATTGAGCTCCAGAACATGGTTTAAGCAGGTGATCGTCTCTTCGATCTTGCCCTGGAATTGGTAGATGCGGGCCATATTCAAATAGGCATCCAACATATTGGCATTGTTATCGACACATTTTTGGTAGAGGGCCAGGGCTTCGTCGATAAATCCCTGTTCGCGTTTGAGGTGGGCCAAATTAAACAGAGCGGGCAAAAAGTCGGGATTGGTTTCGAGGGCCAGAGCATAATATTTACTGGCCTCTTCACCCTGGCCCTGGTGGTGGTAAAGACTGCCCAAATTGTTCAGGGCCTGCACCATTTTGGGGTTGATCGCCAGGGCCTTTTTATAATTGTCGATCGACTGGGGGAAACGGCCCATATCAAAGAACAAATTGCCGAGGTTGATATACGCATCGGGTTGGCTGGGATCGGCTTTCAGGGCTTTTTGGTAATTAAACACCGCTTCTTCAACTTTGCCCATTTTGCGCGAGATATTGCCGAGATTATTGTACCCGCCTGAGAAGCTCGGATTGAGCCGCACGGCACTTTGGTACATTTCGCGGGCCTTGTCGTTTTGATTCTGGTCGCTGAGTACATTGCCCAAATTATTATAAAAATGGGGCTGTGCTTTGATTTCAATTGCTTTGCGGATTTTTTCTTCAGCGGTTTTAAAATCTTGGGCTTGGTAAGCGACCAACCCCAGAAGGTGCAAGGCTTCGGCGTTGTTAGGTTCGCTGGCGAGCAATTCATTGCAGATACGGGTTGTCTCAGCGCTTTGGCCTTGGCTCAGAGCGTCTTGGGCTGCTTTGATCTTGGGATCCAATTCAGACATGTCTTTATCCTTGTTTTTCGTCTTGGTCGGTCTCTGTCGGGGGAGCCGGATTGTGATCTGCCGGGTTTTGGCTCAGAACGGCCACGATTTCTTGGGCGGCCTGAGTTGGGTTCCAGAGCTGAGAATAGCGCTCTGTTAAACTCGCTTTCAGAATAACACGCTGGGGCCCCGCACTGGCATGTGTGCAGGCCAGGCCTGGGTATTTTTCAAGGCTGTCTGCATTGAACTCAGGGTGGCCCAGGGCTTTGTTCAAACTGCTGCCCCAGCGGCCCTGTTGGCTTTTGCCTTCCAGGCTGATCACCGGCACACCCAGGGCCATGGCCCAGCCGATCAGGCTGCGGCCCCCACAATAGGGGGTGTCCAGCACCACATCGGCGCGGTGTAAATACTGCAACAATTCTTCTGTGTTGGCCCAACTGACAAATTTGGCCTTGTCAGCACGGGCCCCGAGACGCTCTTGCAAGCGCTGCTGCAGATAGGTATGGGCCACATCTCCTTCGCGGTAGAGAAAATACAAAAAGGCCTTGCGGTCTTTTTCGAGAATGGCCTGCAGGGCTGGGTCAAAGTCAGGATGAATTTTGTGGCTCTCAACGGGACAGAGATAAATGGTACCCAGTTCGGTGATGCGCAGATCGCGCTTGCTTTTCCAGGCGGGCAGGGCAGGCAGGGTGGGCAGAATCGGCCAGGCTTTGAGTTTGACCAGGGTTTCGCTGTACTGTGTTTCGGCCTGGGCCGGTTCGAGGGCGGCGGCTGAGAAAAAATAATCGAGGGTGTTTAAGCCCGTGCTTTCGGGCTGTAAACAGAGCACACTTTGCACAGGGGCGAGTTTTTCCAGGGCCAGACTATATGCCAGCGGGTTGCGCAGATCGAGATAGAGCAGGTGATCGGGTTGGCTGTGCAGCAACGCCTGTTTGATATTCTCGCGCAGATAGGGCACGGGTTGAACGGTTAAACCCGCTTTGAGCAAGCGTTCGGCGAGTTCTGCTTCGCTGGTTAAAATGGTCAGTGGGAGCAAGGCGTTCAGGGCTTTGGCCAGGGACGTCAGGGCGGGTTCCCAGAGTGGGCTGATGCCGAGCCAAACCAGGGTTAAGCTGTTTTTCTGGCTGCCCGTGGGAGTGTGGGGGTCGCTTAAATAACTTTGGTAAAAGTGGCCCACACGCTGTTTGAGCGCCAAATCTGCTTGGCCGCTCAGGCTCAGATCAAAGGGCGGCAGCAGATACTCGCTCAAGGGGGAGCTGATCTCGCGGGCCTTGGCTTCGAGGGTCTCGAGGCCTGTGACAAAGTGTTCGCGCCAGGTTGAGATGTCTTCGGGCTTTTGGTAAACTGCGGGCAATTGCAGGGAAAGACCTGTACATGCCAGGCCGTCGGGCCAGAGTTTGAGAGCTGATTGCCAGGCCTCTGCCGCAGGCCCCACTTGGCCTTGGGCATGGAAAGCCCGGCCCAGCAGAGCCCAGACGCGGGCCAGCCAAGAGGCCTGAACGCCCTGGCCCTGGCTCACTCGGAGTGTGTTCTCAAACGCGCTCACGGCTTCGGAAAGGCGCTGCTGTTCGAGTAGGACCAAACCCAATTGAAACGAAGCTGAAACATGGATGGGATCGTATTCGCTGGCCTGTCTGAGCGCCAGTTCGGCATCGGGGTATTTGCCCGAGAGGTGCAACCCCGAACCCAACAAAAAGAAGGCGTCACCATCTTTGGGGTTTTGCTCCAACAGGGCGCGGGCATAGAGCATCAGATCTTCGTTATTGCCCAACATCATATGCACACGGGCCAAGGTGCGGGTATACACCGATTCCTCCGGGGCAAAGGCACGCGCTGCCGCCAAATGCATCAGAGAGCGCTCTGTTGTGCCCTGGCTCTGCAGCAACATACCCAGCTTAAAATGGGTCAGGGCATCATCGGATTTGAGCAGCAAGGTGGTTTCCCAGGCCACTTCGGCCTCATGCTGATTGCCCTGTTGTTCGGCGACCAGTCCCATCAGGTACCAACCCAGATGCGACTCCGGGTATTTATCCGCAAATTTCTGGCAGCGGGCAAAGGCCTCTGTCAGGTTGCCTGTGTTCATGAGATGGCGAATTTCGGAGACTTTTTTGGCGATAATGCCTTCTTGAATGCTAGTCATGTGTTTCTGCCTCTGGTAAAGGTTTGTTCCACTCAATCGCAACCGGCTGTCGCTCGGCATTGATGGCCACAAAGGTAAAACAGCCGCTGATCGCTTTGATGCGAATATCTTTGTCCATGGGTTCGAGATAGACATCGACCTGGATTTTCATGCTGGTGCGCCCGACATCCACGACCTCGGCCACCAACTCGACAAAATTGGCGGAGGGAATGGCCTTTTTAAAGGTGATGGCATCCAGGGAAATGGTTACGGTCTGTTGGCGCGAGAAACGCATCGAGGCAATGGCTGCCACTTCATCCATCCACTGCAGGGCGGTGCCCCCAAACAGGGTATCGAAGTTATTTGTGTCTTTGGGAAAGACGATCTTGACCACGCGGGTGCGGGAATTTTTGACCCGCGCCTGAAAGAAGGGGTTTTCTTTGTGGGCCGAGGACACTTGATCAGGCACTTGCTTGGGCACTTGCTCAGGCATTTTCAACTTCCACGGTGACCCGTTCTTCGATGCGGCCTTTTTGTTGGGCGTTTGAAAGGGCCAGCATCTGTTGAATGTCCCAGACAGGCCCGGCAATAAACGAAAGCGGATCTTCGGTAAAAGCCGGGGCATTTTTCTCGTAGACGCTGTGGCCAATAATATTTGAGGCCCAGCCACCCGCAAAGGCCGCAGCAGAGACCATCCACGGCAGGCGGTGGGGTTTGCTGACCAAAAGGCCCAAAGCGCCACCGACAATAAAGGGGATGCCCAGGCGGTGCAAGGTGCGGTTGGTTTCGTTCTGATGGTTGGCTTCGTAAAATTCAGTGGCTTTTTCCCAGCGGGCCTGCAAACCCGGTTTGAGATCGGGATGGGATTCGCGGTAGAGCTCTTCGAGGGTCGAAAAACCATGGGCAAACATGCCCAGCCCTTTGAGTTTGTGGCCCAGCAGCAACATGCCCATGCCACCGATCACTTCGGCGGTGCCCATTGTTTTTTTATCCATCAGCATCGTTACGATACCTCGCAATCCTGTTTGTATCATTTTAGCGGATTTTTGGCAGGCTCTCCAGAAAATCACGCAGGTGCTTGCTGCCAACAGGTTATAATGTAGCCAGGAAAACAGCTTAAGCCAAAACGAGCCCAACATGAGTCAAATGCCTCCGCAGCGGCGGACCGAACACCAGAATATCCATACCCAGCCCCAGGCCCGGCACAAAATCTTCAACAATTGGGAGATTGTCACCGAGGGCTGGTATATTCTCTGTGCGGCTTCGGAGTTGGGGCTCAACCAGGTCTTGACGCGGGATCTGGCAGGCCAACACATCTGCGTCTTCCGCAATTCCAAAGGCGAAGTGCACGCCATGGACGGCTTTTGCCCGCATATGGGCGTTGATCTTGGCATTGGCAAAGTCGTCAACGACCGCGTGCGCTGCTTTTTTCACCATTGGGAATACGGCAGCGATGGCCGCTGCCAACACATCCCGATCCAAAAAGAGATTCCCAAAACCGCCTGTTTGATGACCTATGCCTGCGAAGAAAAATATGGCTTTGTCTGGGTGCACCCCGACCCCAACACCCTCAGCCATGTGCTGGAGATTCCCGCCCTCGAAGGCCAAGAAGTGAGCTTTCAGCATGGCAAACCGTATACGCGCAAATGCCATTTCCACATTACCATGATCAATGGCATAGATCCCCAGCACCTGCGCACTGTGCACAATATCCACATGGACATGGATGTGCAGATCGAAGACAACGACCGGGTGATTACAATTGAATTGCGGGGTCAAACCCCGAACACGACCTTTGCTGAAAAGCTCGTGCGCAAGGTCTTGGGGCCCAATTACTGTTATTCCATGACCTATGCCGATGGCTGTCTGGCGGCTTTGACCTTACTCAGAGACGTGAGTTTCTTTGGCAAAGCGGGCTTTTTGCCCGAATTGTATATGTTCTTTGCCTACCAAATGGTGGCCCCCGGCCAAACGCTGGTACAGCCGATTTATGTCACGAAAAAGCGCAGCGGCCTGCGCGGGGCGATAGCCACTTGGCTCTGCCTGTTTTTTACCAAGCGGGCCTTTTTCTCGCTGCAGGGCGAAGATGGCCAGATCTACGAAAATATCCGCTTTAATACCCGCAATTTATTGGGCATGGATGCCCCTGTGGCCAAATATTTGCGGTATATCAACCGCCTCAAGGCCTCGCCCTGGAGCCAGAGCTATGCACCTGCGCCGGGCAATGGGGGCCAAACGGCTTTGCCCATGGCGGGAGAGCGGCCTGTGCCCGTGGTTGAGAGCGAGAATTAGCTTCTAGTGATGTTGGCCTAAAACAGCAGCGTAAAAGCCGATTTCGCCTCTAACTCAGCCAAGATTTGCTTGGCCTGGGCCTTTTGCATCAGCCCTTTGAGCAGATTCAATTTGCGCGTGGTGTCTTCAACGGCGTCCATCTCTGTCAGCACCGCTTGCTTTTGTGCTGTGGTTAAGCCACCGAGATGGCTGTCGAGGGTCTGCATCAGGCCGACGGGGCCAATGCGCACCATGTCCAAGAAGGCGCTCATCATTTCCAAGGTGTATTTGAGTTCAGACTGACTCAATTCGTCTTCTTGAAAGAGTGAGAGGCCGCTGCCATGGTGGGCAGCTTCGTCGCTGAGAATCTGCTGCAAGGGCCCTTTAAAGCTGGCCTGTTTGCAGCTTTTGAGCATGCCCGCATAATGGTCGAGGCCCCAGCCTTCAAGCACCACCTGGATAATAAACAGCAGCGGGCGGCGCTCGGCAGAGATGATCAGCTCATTTAAAAACTGAATAAACGGGTCTTTTGACAGATCGGGGGGATCACCCAAAACCGCTTGAATAAAGTGAAAATGGGCCGCTTCTTCCGAGGCAAAGAGCGAATAGAGCTTTTGTTCGTTGAGGCTCTGGGCCAGCAAACTCATTTTGGCGGCAAAGCTCATGCCCGCTTTTTCGATCCCGTAGGCCTCGCGAAAGCGGCCCTGGGCCAAGTCAGACAGAATTGCGTCGCGGGTCTCTGCCGATGCGGTGTTGACCTGCGACACGTGGCCCAAACGGTGATCGTTGAGATCCCAAAGACCTGCAAAATCTGGCTCAGGGGCGATATGTGAGAGTTTGCGGGTCAGAATTTGTTCGACTTCGCGGTTGCTTGCGACCTCGGTTTTGCTCAGCGAATTTTCAAGGGTGGCGCTAAAAAGCATGTCATTCAAGGCCTTGCGCCTTCCTGGGCCGGGTCGAGCGCGCCGGTGTTGCGGGGTTTTTCGCTGCGGGCTTTTTTGCCGCTGAAGGCGCGCTGGGCCAGCTTTTTAAAGGTTTTAAGTTGGTAATAAAAGGGCATGCTGAAGGTCATCAAGGCCACACAGGCCAATTCGTCGCCTTGGTCCCAGTGGGGGTTTTTTTCAGCAAAGAAGGCCACACGTGGGTTTTTCATCAGGTCTTCGCTGATCGGGGTGATGTCTTCTTTGAGCGCATCTTTGATATGTGATTGCTGGCCCGCGAAGCTGATCACCCCGCGATCGGCATAATAACAATCGCCATAGAGGGTCGTGCTGAAGGTGTTGATCAGGGTCTGAATTTCAGGCGGGGTGGGTTTTTCACAGCGCGGATAATGGGTCTGAAAATTGTTTGCCATCAGCAGATAGGTCTTGTAGCCTTTGGAGATCAAAAACCAATAGAGCGGTTCAAAAGGTTTGCGCAATTTGTGCAAAAACAGAAATTTGAGAAAGGCCACCCCCAAGGTGCCCTGGCCCCAATACTCGCGATCGACGACCGTATCGCCGCTGAAGAAGCCGCGCACGGGTTTGCCATTGACCGTGGAGTTCAACGCCACAATCGTGGAAAAACCCTTGATCTCCAGGGTGGCTTTGTCTTTGAGCACAAAGACATGGTCTTTTTGGCTGAGGTCTTTGCGGAATTGTTCGTAGGTCACGTTGGCATAATACTCCGCAAAGAGCTGAAACATGCTTTCGATTTGCTCGGTACTTAAGTCGGAGACGGCGTAGCCAAAGGCTTTGAGTTTTTTCATGGGGCCACTTTCTGGCTGCGCTTGTTTTCTTCGCGGGTATTGATGTCGAAAATATTGTCGACCAGAGATTCTGCGGGGGCGTCATGGGCCTCTTGTTGCAGGGGCAGTGGGGTTTCTCCCGTCCCTTTGTTGCCAAAGCCCCAGCGGGCGGTCTTTTGTTTTTCCAGGTGCTGCATGTACTTGATAATCGAAGAATCCTCTTTGATCGGGCGGTTGAATTTAAACTTGATCGTCTTAAAGACCTCGGTATCGCCGCCGGCGAAATAATTGCCCACGAGTTTGGTTGCAAAGAGAATGATCGGATTAAAGACATTCAGCCAGCCCAATTTGTTTTTGTGAGCGCCCGTGGGGGTGAGCAAAATGGTGAGGCCTTCGGCATGGCCTTGGGCATTGGGGCGCAGGGCAAAGATGATATGGCAGTGCAAGAAATCTGGGCCAACGGTGACCGAACCTGTGCTGCCAGCGGTATAGGCCATTGAATAGGTCAGTGGGCCGGCATAAAATTTGCTAAAAAAGCGCAGGTACCACTTGCTTTGCGGCATGTGGGTGGTGTTGTTAAATTGGATTGTGTGTGGGCTGAGCGGAATGGTTTCAAACTGCACGTTCACGGGCAGGTGGTGCACAGAGGTAAAGTGGTGGGCATCAATGGCGTTGATCATCACCACATTGGGGTGGCATTCTTTGACAAATTGATTGCCAAAGGCATGGGCCACTTCGACGCCTTCGAGTTCGGGCACAAAGTGCACGGGGTGGCTGGGGGTCTCGCCGGTATAAATCCAGATTACGCCGTATTGTTCACAGACCGGGAAGAGTTTGATCTTTTCTTGAATGCCGGGGGATTTGCGGCAGGGGATATCCACCAATTCGCCGCTTTCGTCGAATTTCCAGGCATGGAAAAAACAGCGCACGCCTTTGCCATCGACTTTGCCTTCGGCCAGATGGGCACCCATATGGGGGCAATAGGCTTCGACAGCTCTGACTACGCCATCTTCGCCCCGGTAGACGGCCAATTCTTGGCCCAGGAAATTGAGGGGTTTGATTTGCCCTTTTTTGAGATCTGAAGATTTAAACGCCCAATACCAGGACTCAACCACCGTATCGGGTTGGTTAAAGATGCGGGTTTCGGTAAGTGATGACATGGAATTCCCCTTGGCAGCGTGGCCAGCAAAAAATTGGCACTTAGGGGTATTATAGCTGATTTTGGGCTTGGGCTTGTTCGCCAAGCTATTTTAGCTTAAGCGCCACAACTGTTTCCACGTGACCGGTCTGGGGGAAGAGATCCACCGGCTGAATTGCTTCCACGCTGTAAATATCGAGCAGGGCTTCGAGATCGCGGGCCAGGGCCGAAGGATTACAGGAGACATAGATCAGGGCCGGTGCTTGGAGGTCGATCAGGGTTTTGAGGGCCTTGGGGTGCAGCCCGGCCCGTGGCGGGTCGATAATCACCAGATCAGCGGGGTGTTGTGCCACCAACTCGGGCAAGAGGGCTTCGACTTTGCCGGCTTCAAAGCTGCAGTTGTGAATGCCATTGCGCTCGGCATTGGCGCGGGCATCGCTGACGGCGCTGGCAATTTCTTCGATGCCAAAGACCCGTTCGGCTTGGCCAGCCAAGACCATGCCAATCGTGCCGGTACCGCTGTAGAGATCGTAGATGGTTTTTGCTTGGCATTGAGAGGCAAAGCGCTGGATCTGTTGGTAGAGAATTTCAGCGGCTTCGGTATTGGTCTGAAAAAAGGCGTAGGGCGAAATGTCGAATTCCAGGCCGCAGAGGCGGTCGCTGATGCGGGCTTCGCCCTGTAGCAGGGTCGGGGGCTGGTGGCCGACGATCTGGGCGTCACCTGTGTGTTCGCTGTGCAAGACACTGCGAATATGATGATTGGGCAAGTCAAAGTCTTTCAAGGCGTCGAGCAGAATCTGCCAATCGGGGCTGTGGCCATCAGCGGTATTGAGGTGTAACATCAACTCACCTGTGCGCATGCCCTGGCGCAAGACGAGATGCCGCCAATAGCCTGTATGAAAGCGGGGGCTGTAGACCTCGCCGCCGAGTTTGGGCCAGACCTGGCGCACAATTTTGTAGAGTGCTTGTAAACCTGATGGCATGAGTTCACATTGGTGCACATCGACCAAGGTGCCAAACGAGCCGGGCACATGAAAGCCGAGATAATCGCCGCGAGGCATGGGTTCTTTGGCTTGGCGCAGGGCCAGATAGCGTTCGTCAGACAGGTAGATTTTGTCGCCAAAACTCAATTCAAATTTATTGCGGTAGCCCAAGGGGCGGGGGCTGGGCAGCACGGCGGGAATTTTAATGCTCTCACCCAGCAAGGGGCGCAGCAGACCGCTGACAATTTGGTGCTTCCACTGCAATTGCAAGCCATAATCCGCCTGTTGCCAGGCACAGCCGCCGCAGCCATTGCCAATACCTGCGCTGTTTTCGTTGGGGGGTTGGCCAAAGTGTTTGCAGGCGGCCTGAATCTGATCGGGCCGGGATTCAATCACACTCTGCAGGCGGCCTTCGGCCTTTTTCTGGCGGCGCTTGAGAATGCGGGCCGTGACTTTTTGGCCGGGCAGGGCATAAGGCACTTGCACTTGCCAATCGCCATGGTGGGCCAGGCCCTGGCCTGCGGGGCCGACGTCGGAGATATTCAGTTCAAGGGTTTCGTTTTTTTTCATAGATCTTTATGGGGTGTGATTTTCAGGCCCACAGTCTCGGCTCCCTGAGCGTTTCCCTGAGCCGACTGTCGAGCGGAGTCGAGACAGGCGAAGTCAACCCTAAAGCACCGACATATTGTCATCGACAATCGTCTGCAAGAACTCGTCGTTGGTTTTGCTCTTTTTGAAGCGCTCCAGAATAAACTCGGTGGCTTCGACGGTGTCGGCATTGGAGAGCATGCGGCGCAGCAGGTGTTCTTTGCGCAGCACATCCGTGCCGAGCAGGAGTTCTTCTTTGCGGGTGCCCGAGAGTTTGATGTCGATCGCAGGAAAGAGGCGGCGTTCGGCCAATTTACGATCGAGGCGCAATTCCATATTGCCGGTGCCTTTAAACTCTTCGAAGATCACTTCGTCCATGCGGCTGCCGGTATCTACCAGGGCTGTGGCCAGAATGGTCAGGCTACCGCCGTGTTCCATATTGCGGGCCGCACCAAAGAAGCGCTTGGGGGAGTGCATGGCGTTGGGATCCAAACCGCCCGACAGCGTGCGGCCACTGGGGGGAATGATCAGGTTATACGCGCGGCTCATGCGCGTGATTGAATCCACCAGAATGACCACGTCGCGGCCCACTTCGACCAGGCGTTTGGCTTTTTCGAGCACCAATTCGGTGATGCGGGTGTGGTGTTCGGGCAGGCGGTCGAAGGTCGAGGCCACGACTTCGCCTTTAACCGAACGCTCAAAGTCGGTGACTTCTTCGGGGCGCTCGTCGATCAGCAGGGCGATCAAGACGATCTCGGGGTGATTCTCGGCGATGGCATGGGCAATGCCTTTGAGCAGGGTGGTTTTGCCCGCTTTGGGCGGAGAGACAATCAGGCCGCGTTGGCCTTTGCCAATCGGGGAGAAAATGTCCATAATGCGCATCGAGAGGTCGTGGCGCGGGGTTTCGAGGTTGATATGCCCTTCGGGATAGACGGGGATCAGGCTGTCGAAGGGTTTGAGGTATTGGATCTTTTCGGGTTCGAGGCCATTGGCAGAGTCGATTTTGACCATGCTGGCATATTTTTCACCCTCTTTGGCGGGGCGAATCTGGCCCACAAGTGTGTGGCCGGTTTGCAATTTAAAGCGTTTGATCTGGGCCTGGGAGATATACACATCGTCGGAGCTGGGAAAATAGCCATTGACGCGCAAAAATCCGTAGCCTTCGGGCATGATTTCGAGAATGCCTTTGCGGGTATTGGCTTTGGCTTCTTCGGCCTGAAAGATGCGCAGGGCCAGATCGTGTTTGCGCAATTTGGAGGGGTGGGGGATATCGACTTCTTTGGCAATATCCATCAGATCTTTGAGGGTTTTTTCCATCAGCGGAGTGAGATCGGGTTCCTGATACGCTTCTTGGGGCATTTGTGGCCGGGAATGATGGTGATGCTGTTGGGGGTGGCGCTTTTTAAAGGGCCGATTGTTGTTATTGTTGTTATTCCGACGCATGTCTTTCTTGGGAACCGTAAATGTCATTGGTTTGGATAACTCCGTGAAGGACCGGTTTTCCCGGCTATTTGAATTGAAATCTGGAATACAGATGCTGAAATACTTTTCCAAAAAAAGTGGGTTATGTAGGGTTCGAACCTACGACCCGCTGATTAAGAGTCAGCTGCTCTACCAACTGAGCTAATAACCCACGATTTAGTTGTAAAAGGGAGCACTGGGCTCTTGATTGAGGGGACAGATGCTCAAAAATACCTGCGCAATCAAGCCGTAGTCTGTCATGGTCTATACGCCGTCTGTACATTGTCTGTACATTCTTTGTACATCGTACAAGCATGGCCCAGAAACATCTTGTGCACATACTGGCCAAGCATCGCTCAAGCTTATCACCCAAACGCTCGGCAGTTACACCTAGTGTATTACAGGCCTGGAGGGCTGTCAAGCCGTTTTATCCGGCTCCCCCTGATAGGATTCGGGCAATATAATAGAGCAAAAACAGGGTCATGCCCATGCTGGCCAGGGTCAAAAAATCAACCAGTGCTTCTGGGGGATCGCTGGGCATGAATCTGAGCCCCAAGCTGGCGAAGAAAGACACACCCAGGCTAAAAATGACACTTAACAAAAGCTTCCCATACCAGCCCATGCGTAGTCCTTGGCTGGTGACAATCCCAAACTCCCAATGCTGGTCGAGGGGATAATACCACCAAAGTGGAAACGGGAAGATTTCACTCAGAAAATAACTGCCGGAGAAGGCCAGAACTCCCAGTACCAGCAATAAATAGCTTTTTTCTTTGCTCACCTTAAATACTCCGGTAACTCACGAGCAGCAGTCCAGCAATAAAGCCGAACCAGACAATCCCTGCCAGGGTGGCAGATAAAAAGACATAAAAGAGCAGCAAGCGCCGATCGCTTTGGGGGGCAATGATCCGGCTGAGCAAGAAAAAGGCCAAAAACAGAGCCAAGCCAATGCCTGCCCAGTGTTCTTTGATATCAAAGAGGTTGCTGGCCCAGGGCATGTTGAGATCAAAATAGCGTTCCCGCACATGGTAGCGGTAATTGGGGTAAATAATGGCACCGAGGCCAAAGGTCAGCAAATAGGCCACAAAACTGACTTTGACATAGAGCTTTTCCAAGCGGATTTTTGTGAATTTGCCCCGCAAATACTGGGCGCTGATCAAGAGATTGTGGGTGAGTGAGCCCAGCAGCAGCACAGCCATCAGGGCATGTAAAATAAGCAGGAACTTGCCCTGATTCTGCAAAAAGATGGCGGATGGCGCTGAGGTTCCTTCGGCCAGGGCCGCTAGCGCGGGCAAAAGTGTAACGAACAGCAGGCCGAGCCCATTTAAAATAATTCCCATGCAAGTCATTTTAACCCCATGTTATTCTGACAGTGAAACAAACAGCTGTGGCTTTATGGGTTTTATTTCATGCACAAACGCCTTTTCTTCTGGATTTTCTTTTGCCTGAGTGGCTTGGGCCTCTTGCTCTCGCTGCGCTTGCTTTTGCTCGACTATGCGGTTTTGACAGGCACGGGGGCTGCCGAATGTAATCTCAACGCGACCTTTGATTGCAGTGCTGTGGCCCGCAGCACTTATGCTTTTTTGCTCGGGATTCCTGTCGCCGCCTGGGGGCTCTTGGGTTACGCCTGGGTGTTGGCCTATTTGTGTTTCAACCGTGCCAAAGACCTGCGACTGCCACTTTTATTGATCTATGGGCTGTTTTCGGGCGTGAGCCTGTATTATTTCTGGATCACCAAACAGGAATTGCAGCTGATCTGTCTCTATTGTCTGTTGACCTATCTGATCAATTGGGGGGCGACAGCTGGCTTGCTATTTTTAACCCTTCGCCTCCCTTCTGCGCGCCTGTTTGAAAATCTGGGACTTTTGCCGTTGCCTGTTTTTGTCTATTTGGGGCTCAGTTTGGGAATTCTGATACCTACCTATTTGGTTTTTCACCCGCTGCTGCCTGCACAACGCGCCACTCCACAGGCCTTGTTGGCTTATCCTCAGGGGCATTTTGACCCCCAAAACTGGCAAGCCAGTGTCGGGGCCGAAGCAAACAAGGCAGGGGTTGTGCTGGAGGTCTTCTCCGATTACCAATGCCCTTATTGTGCTCAGTTTGAGCCGACCTTGCAACAGGCCCTGCAGGAATTTGCCAATCTGCGCTTGATTCGCAAGGAGTTTCCCCTTGATCGCCAATGCAACCGCCTTTTGGGCGAGCGCCAAATGCACCCCTTGGCCTGCCAAGCGGCGTATTTTGCCAAATGTGCGGGTCTGCAGGGTCAATTTTGGCAGGCGGCTGAAGCCCTGCATGTGGGGCATGAAGGGCTTTCGTCAGAAACCTGGGGCAGACTCAGCCGTGAGTTGAAGTTGCCATTTGCGCAAATCCAGAGCTGTATGGCAAGTCAAGCATCACATGCGGCTGTTTTAAACGAAATTCAAGAGGGACTCTTTCGCGGGGTCAACAGCACCCCCGCCTATTTTATCAACGGCAAAAAACAGGCCGGGATTCTGCCTTACCCTGAGTTTAAAGCGCTTTTGCTCCAGGCCGGTGGCCAACTCAAACGCCCCTAATTCAGGGCGGCATCGGCAAAGGCCTGGGCGGCAATGGCTGAAGAACTGAGAACCACATCCAGGCCAAAATAACGGTGCATTTGTTCGGCAAAATCCCGGTCATAGACCCGCACCACAATGCGCAGATGGGGGTTGAGTTGGCGGGCATTGAGGGCCATTTCGAGATTGACCATGTCTTGGGTACTGGCACAGAGAATGGTTTGGGCACGGGTAATGCCTGCCCGTTCCAGGGTTTCTGGCAGGCGAGCATCGCCGATTAAAAGGGGCAGACCCGCAGCACGCAGATATTGGTTAAAACGCCCTTCGGGATTTTTTTCGAGTACCACCACTTCGGCACCCGTGCAGAGCAGATTTTCAATCACGCGCAGACCCACATCTCCTGCGCCACAGACAATGATATGTCCAGATAAGTTGACCCGACCTTGCCCGAGCAGCGACTCCAGGCGCAGCTGAAAGAGTTTGTCGGTCAGCAGTGCAAAGAGAATCGCAAAAAGACTTGCACCACTTAACATCAGGCCCATGCCCACCAATTTGCTGGTAAAAGGAAAGTCTTTCAGACTGTAGTCGCCGTACCCCGTGGTGGTCAGCGTGGTCACGACAAAATAGAGGGCGTCTCCCAGCGGCAGGCCATGGCGCAACCAAAAAAAGAGGCTGCCGAGCGCGATCACGGCAAAGAGTCCAAGTAAAACTGCCATAAGCAGCGTGTCGGGTTTGGCTTTTGTTTTGAGTCGGGAGCGGCGTTGGCGTTCTGGTATTGGCTGGGCCTTGTGAAAGTCGGTGGCCAGCAAGGTCCGGGTGGCGACCCCTTCTGGTGTTTCTAGACGGGCGTTCAGACCCCTCTCGTCTTTCCAGGCCGCGAGCACGCCATCGCTGAACGCGGTGGCAGCAAAAAAAGGGGCGGCCCGATCCGAGACACTTAAGACGCGTACGTGGGGCAGGCGTGTTTCGATTTCGCGGCCCAAATCGAGATTAAAGCAGCGGGCGACAATCCGCATCTCAGGGCAATCTGAGTGCAATTGCAAGGTGGCATGTAAATTAAATTGTTCATCTTCGCTGGCAATGATCACCGCGTCACAGCTCTGGAGTTCGAGCGGCAGGTTTTGGGGGTGTAAATAGGGCAGAAGCCGTTGCTGGACTGTATCGGGCAGGGAAGAAAGCGCGTAACTGTCATTTTCGTGGGCAAAAAACAAGACTTCGGCCTCTGCTTCATGCAAACGCAAGGCGGTGCGATAGGCCACATTGGAAAAGCCCAGCAGGGCGACTTTGATACTCATGCCGACATTTTAGCAGAATTGAGCGTTTTGCTTGGGACTTGGGGCTGGCCGTGGTAAATTCTGAAAGAGCGATCTGTCAGTACTGTGAGGCTTTGCATGATGAGGAAAAACATGAAAAATAGGATTGAATGGCCATTTCTGCGTTATCTGCTGTTGCTTGGCTGGATGGGGGCTGGGTGCTGCTTGGCCGGATGTGTGCAAGTGTCAGGGCCGACGGTCGGTCCCTCGGCTACCCCTGTTTCAACACCTTCTGTTCAGCCCTCTGTATCACCTTCAGGACAAGCTTCTCCATCCCCATCCCAAGCAACGCCCGTGGCCACCCCTATTGCCAGTCCCAGTTCGCAACCCACACTCTCTCCATCAGCGCTGCCCGCCAAAACACCAGAGCCGCCCCCCCAAGCAACACCCAGCCCTGTGGCCTTTCAGACCATCAGCCAGATCATCGACCTGCGCTGCTCAACCTGCCATGGCTTGAATGGCGGCGTCAGTTTGCGCAGCTCTGAGCAAATTTTGCAGGCGGTCCCACGCATCAATGTCCGTGTTGTTGAACAAAAGAGCATGCCTCCCGGGGGCTTGCCCGAAGCTGAAAGAGCCCTGATCGGGCGTTGGATTGCCGAAGGCGCCAAACTAAATCCCTAAAGCTGGGTCTTCGGCTTTGAGGGCCTGAATTTCGACCCCTGTGTAGTAGTGGTGGATAATTTCTGAGGCATTTTTGCCGTCAGCCGCCATTTGCCGTGCGCCCCACTGCGACATGCCCAGACCGTGGCCCCAACCGCCGCCATCAAAGCGAAAACTACGGGGAGGTTGCCCCTCTGCGGCCACTGTCCAGCGGGTGCTGGAGAGCCCAGCGGCAAAGCGGAATTTATTGGCATCCACCTCGGCACTGCCCGTGCTGCCACTGAAGCGGATCTGTTTGACCCGGCCTTGGGGCGTGGTTTCCAGGATTTCAATTTTGCGCAGGCTACCGACATTCACGCCCAATTTGGTCAAGGCTGTTTGCACCTGGCCCGGCGTCATGGTTTTTTCCCAGCGATAGCGCGGAGCGGCTTGATCAAAGTCTTTGACAGGTTGGATATACGGCAAATCCACGCCCCAGACCTCTTTGGCGGAATCGGTTGAACCCCCCGAACTTGAGAAAAACAGGGCGGTAATGGGTTTGCCCTGGAAGGCGATGATTTGGTTTTGGGTGGCTTTGACGGCCACGCTGGAAGCGGGTTGTTCGCCCTGAATGCCGGTATACATCTGATCTGAGGTGTCGGCATTCATGTCAAAGCCCAGGGCTTCGCGTTTGCGCCAATTGGCCACAGCATAGGTTCGGGCTGCCATGGCTTGGGCTTTGAGGCTTTCAATCGGCCAAGAGGCAGGGCTTTCAGACGGCACCACACTGAGCAGGTAGTCTTCGAGCATGACCGTATTGATCAGATTGAAGCGGTTGGCATTTTCGGGATGGGGACGAATTTCCAGGCTGCCCCGGTAGCGAGAGCCATTGATGGATACCGGGCCGTCATTGCCATCGAGGCGCAAGACCCCTGTAAAATGACCCAAATCTTGGCCTTCAGCACTGGTGAGTTGAAAACCACCGGGCTGAGCTGTGATTTGAAAGCGGGCATTCTCAAAGGCACCCAACGAGACACTCCCTTCGGGGGTGTCGACCCAGAGTTGGCCTTTTTCAAAAGAAAAGCTGGCCGTTTGCAAGCCGATACCCACGCCAATTCGCAGTGGGGTTACGCCAAAATCGGGCAATTCAGCCAAACTGGGGGTGACCTGTTTGACCTTTTGCATTTCTTGCAACCAACTCTCTTGGCTGGCAAAAATCGAGCCGCTGGGAACCGGGCCCATTAACTGAATCTGGGGAGCGACATGCAGACGATCGCGGATTTCGGCTGGGGCATCGGGCTTGATGCTGGGGCGCAAAGCAACCGGGCCCGACTGTTGTCGGGCAAAAAGGGCCTGTAAAGAGGTTGAAATACGCAGATTCATGGGTTTAAAACACAAGCTCCAGGTTATTCGCCTGGAGCTTGGAAAAGTCCTTTACTTACGGTGTTGCGCCGGGAACAGCCTTGCGGCCAATGATTTGCTCATACATGGTCAGTTCGGGGGCACTGGGCTGGTAGCCTTGGCGGTAGCGATTGAGCAATTCCAAGGCCCATTGCAGTTCGGGGTCGGTGGCACCCACATTGACCATCACACTGCCGGGAGCGACAGGGGCGGGCTGGCCTACCTGGGGAGCCGTTGGCGCTGCGGGGGCTGCTGGTGCTTGGGCGGTGGGGGCCCCTCCCTGCATGCGGTTGTAAATGTCGGTATAAGTGGCAATTTCTTGCTCAGAGGCCTGATAGCCACCCTGGACCAATTGTTGCAATTGAGTGGCCCATTGGACTTCTTCCTGGGTTACCGGGCGTGCGCCGCTTGGCGCTGCGGGGGCCATGGGCGCCGTGGGGGCTGCAGGAGCAACAGGTTGAGCCGGTTGAATGGGCTGAACAGGCTGCATGGGGGCCTGGGGTTGGGCCTGCTGGCTGGCCAACAACTGCTGGTAAAGGGCAAAAATCTGGGTATAAGCAGCCACCTCTTGTTGGCTGGGCTGATAACCTTCAAATTGCACCTTGTGTTGCAATTGCAGGGCCCAGTCAATTTCAGATTGGGTCAGGCTGCCCGCTGTGGGGGCGGCCGGGGCCGCAGGGGCGGTCGAGGCCACACCATAATTGGCCAGCTTCATTTGAATCTGGTTGTATTGGTAGAGCTCATCGGCGCTGGCTTGAATGCCTTTGGCCATTTTGTCTTCGAGCTGATTGGCCCAGCGGATTTCATCCATGGTGGCTCCCCGTTGCACAGGCGGAGCCGCTGGCTGTTGGGGCTGGGTCGGCTGGGCTGGTTGGGTGGGGACCGCAGGTTGCTGGGGCTCAGTGGGGGCCGCAGGCTGGGTCGGCGCTGCGGGCTGTTGGGCCTGCTGTGCCTGATAGCGGGTATAGATGTCCGTGTAACGGGCAATTTCGTGCTGAGTCGGGCGATAGCCCTGGGTATCAATCCGCTTCTGCAGATCCATGGCCCATTGTAATTCTTGCTCGCTGACGGTATTGTCAACCACGACGGGGGCGGTCACACCGGGATCATAAGCCGGTTTTTCGGGCTTGGGCGGAGCTGCCGGTGTGCCGGGGTTGGCGGGCTGACTCTGATAGCGGTTAAAAATATCTGTATAGCGATCTGCTTCTGCTTGGCTGGGGCGATAGCCTTTGATAATGCGATCTTGCATTTGTGTGGCCCAGTCCAGCTCTTCTTGGGTGACGGGACGCAATTGGCCCGAAGGCTGTGGCGCAGCTGGGGCTGCGGGCTGTTGAGCGGCATAGCGCTGTTGAATATTTTCGTAAGCGGCAGCTTCTTGGGGATTGGGACGATAGCCCTGCACAATCCGATCCTGCATCTGCATGGCCCAATCGAGTTCCTGCTGGGTTACTGCCCCTTGAACAGGCGCGGTGGGATTGGGCGCGTAGACGGGGGGCGCTGGCTGAACCGGGGCATAGACCGGTGGAGCGGGCTGAGCCGGAACAGGCATGGCTGGAGCGCCATTCTGCTGCTGACGCGCGAGAATGTCTTGGTAGCGATCGTATTCTTGCTGGCTGGGTTTATAGCCAAAATTTTGCACGCGGGTCATCAAATTTTGGGCCCAGAGCATGTCTTCTTGGGTGACTGGCAACGGATTGACAGGGCCGGGTTGACCGGAGAGCTTGCGACTGACCACCGACTGCAACACGGATTGCATCTGGGGGGTGGCAATATCTGAGACGGCAGGTTTGCCATTGGCATCCAGATAGCCATCGTTCAGGCCCATTTTGACTTTAAACTCTTTGACGGCTTCGCCAGTGGCATAGCCATAAATGCCGTTCACATTGGCTTTGAAACCTGCAATATTCAGCTTCTGTTGCAGGTCGCTGACGCGGGTTTTGTCTCCGCTGCCAGGTTTGAGGGTCATCGGATTGTTGTCGACTTCACTCTGAAAAACTTTATAAGCGCGCAGGTTGTCATCGGAGCGGTAGACATCGTTGAAATACGATTTCATTTTGTCGAAGAGGCCCACTTCAACGGCAGGAGCGGGCGAAGTTACTGGCATTTGCGGAGAAAAACGGGCCTGATCTGCCCCATAGGCCGGTTGCGGAGCATAGGGCTGCGGCAAACCTGCGGGCTGATAGGTCTGAGGGGGTTGTGCGTAAACCGGGGGCGGGCTGCCCTGGACCGGAACCGTAGATGCCATGGGGATCTGCGGGTTGTTGTAGTTCACATTGCCGTTGAACATGGTAACCTTCCTTGCGCTATAGCTGATCTTCATTATACTATAGGCAACTGATCGGGATTTCTTTCTAATTTTTGGCTAAGTTTTTGTTAAGAAAAGATCTAGAAACAGTTTCTCATGGGCCTTCGCCACAGCCTGAGGCTTATAAAGCGAGGCTTTGCCCGCGTTTAAGTGGGCGATCCAATTTTTGCGATAATCGCGATCTCCACTGAGTTTTAAGGCCAAAGCCACATAACTCGCTCTGTCATGGGCGCAAAAATGATCCATGCCCAATTCAGCAAAAACCCCAGCTGGGGTCATGCCTGCACTAAACAGAGGCTGTTTTTGACTGACCACGGGCAAGCCCAGGGCCAAAGCCTCGTAGAGCAACACACCGCTGCAATAATAGAGCGTGTCCAACATGACCTCACAGGCTTGCATCAGTCCATGAAAGTGCGCTTGGGACAGCGCTGGCAGAAAATGGATGCGGCTCAGACCGTCAGCAAGGGTCGATTGCCAGCGCTGCTCCAAAGCCTGCTGTAACTCAACACTTTTGCTTTGAATCAAGATCAGATGCCCCAGGGGATCTTCCCTGAGGATCTCTGCCAGATAGTGATCAAAATCGGGGTGCAATTTGAGCAAGTTGTGGGGGCAGAGGTAGAGATGCCACCCCGCTTGCAAGCCATAATCGCTGCGCTCAAAGCGTTGGTTCGGGGGCGGCAGGGGCTCAATGGCCACAGGCATTTCTGCCAGCGTCAGAATTTTTTCACTCATGCAATACTGGCGGTGATCCACTGTTTTTCCCACGATAAAGCCATCCATTTGGGGAATCCCCGAGGTCACAGGAAAGCCAATCGAACTCAATTGCAGGCGGGCAGGCCGAAAAAACGGCAAAAAATAATTCAGGGAATCAGTTCCCACTTCCCAATAATAGAGCAGATCCAACTTTAAATAGCGCAGCGCTTGCAGGGTCTCTTGAAAATCTTTGCCTTGGGGCAGGTAGTTTAAGTGGGGATTATCGAGCCGTATTTTGAGGTGCCCCAACGACATGCGGGGGCCGATGATAAACAGCTCCAGTTCACTGCTCTGCCAAGAACTGAGCCAAGCACCACAACAGCGAAAAAAGACCCCTTCATGCCCCTCTGTGACCAGAATTGCGGCCCGCGGTTGGGCTCTGGGTGAGCTTTCGCTGATCGACACCGCAGGGGGAATGAAACAATTGGCATAAGCAGATCTGATTTCGCACAAATCCAGATGGCCTTGGTACGCGGTTTCGATCGGCACAAAGGCGTTGGTGCGCTGTAATTCTCTTTGATATCGCGCCAAGGGGATCAAGGGAGCATTGCGCAATTGTGCCAGCCACTGTGCTTTCCAGGCCCCGATCGCTTCCGCTGACTCAAAAACCGGGGGACTGAGATTGCTTTTACACAGCGCCCAAAAGGGAAAATCGGGTTTGAGCTGAATGGCCTGGGTATAACAGCTCTCTGCTTCACTTTGCTGGTTTTGGGCCTGAAAGACGGTGGCCAGATTGGCATAAATAAAAGCCTGATCGGGGGCGTAATTGAGGGCCTGCCGGTAAGTTACCTGGGCTGCAGCATACTCTTTTTGCCCTTTGAAGAGATTGGCCAGCGAGTTCCAGGCGTTGCTGTGGTGGGGATGGCTTTTGAGCACGGCTTCAAAATGCTGACGAGCCAGTTCAAATCGGCCCAATTCTGTTTCGAGCAGCCCCAAATTGTGTCGGGCTTCGCTGTACTCGGGGTCGCAATTGAGGGCGTGGTGAAAAAAAGTATGGGCTTCTTCTAACTCGCCCGAATGAATCAATAAAAGGCCCACCTGATTGAGCACTTCGGGCTGATCCGGTTGGCTTTTGAGCGAAAAACTGTAGATCAAATGGGCGGCACGGTAGTCTTTGAGCGCAAATAAAAGATCTCCGAGGCGGCTCAGCTCCTGCGGCTGTTTGGGCAATTGCTTCAGCAGGGGGGCTATCAGGGTTGGGATATCACCGGAGGCTTGCAAGTGTA
This sequence comes from Candidatus Sericytochromatia bacterium, assembly GCA_050248915.1. GTDB lineage: Bacteria > Cyanobacteriota > Sericytochromatia > UBA7694 > UBA7694. The sequence goes on along the minus strand of JBFWRL010000001.1, from coordinate 41,470 downwards.
ATGCGATTTCCGCCAGCCCCAGGCGGGCCAAAGAATGGTGAGGATCTTGGCTGAGTGCCTGTTGGTATTTTTCCTGGGCTTCGCGCCAATTGCCCAGCAGATATGCGCTGTGGGCCGCTTGGCAAAGCGCTGTGACCGAAGGTGAGCTCATCTGCTCTGGCTACCCACGTTCAGGGCACCCAACGCACCTTGGTCAGGGCCTGGCGAATCGAACGATCTTCATCTAAATAGGCGGTGAGTATCGCCTGGGCAAAACCTTGCCATTCAATCCCATAATCGTTCAGACCACGTGTCGGCACGGGTGTATTTTGGCTCGACAGATTGATGCCAAAATGGATCAGGCCAGAAACGGGGCTGACCGTAGCAATCGAAACTGACAGTTTATTTGAACCATCGTAGAGATCGTCGCCGCTGCGGCGGACCTGGGTTTGCCCAGCAGCCTGCAAGTGGGTTTGGATTTGGGCTGTGAGCAGGCGTTGACGCAAAATCATGGCCTCTAAAGGGGTTTGAAAATGTTCAATTAATAAATGCAACATTGACTCGCTGTAGATCGGGGCATCGGCGTGAACATCTTCGAGGTCCACCATGTCTTTGATCTGTACTTCGCAAGGTCCCGCAAAGGCCACCATGGCATCTCCGCGCAGGCCAAAACGGTTGTAAATAAAGTGGGAGGTCAATTCGGGGCCCCGATAAGCCAGGGGCTCGGCATGAAAATGAATCTGCATGAAATCTCCTTCGGGTCTCTGGTGCAAGTCAGTCAGAGGGCAAATACAGGTATAATTTAATTAACTATAACTCAGAAAAGGTGAGCGCTATTTTCAGACAGTCGATCTTCCGGGTGTATTTGGCTTGGTTCTTGGTCTTTAGTCTGGTAATGGGGGCTCTTGCGGAGGGCCTGCCTTATTCCGATGTGGATTATAAACATTGGGCCTCGCTCGAAGCCAAGGTCATGTATGATAAAAAAATCATGCAGGGTGTGACCTATGATCGTTTTGCGGGCGATTTACCGCTAACGCGCTTTCAGTTTGCCGAAGTGCTCGATCGCATGTTGGGCAGCAAACAAATACCCAATACCACCATTCTGATTATTTCTGACGTTTTGCCCGACAGCAAAGAGTATAAATACATCAACCGGATCGTTCAAGCGGATCTCATGACCATGGACAGCGGCCTGTTTGAAGGCCTGCGTCCCGTGACCCGCTATGAATTTGCAGACAGTCTCAATCGCCTGCTCTCGTTTTTAACGGCCACTCCCCCTTTGCCCCGGGAAAAAAAGGTGGTCCTCAAAGATGTCGATAAAGATCAAGAATCCATGGTCGACAAAATCACCAATACCTGGCAATTGACCAATGGCTATCCAGGTGGCAGCTTCAAAGGCAAAAATAAAATCACCCGCTACGAAGCCCTGATCATGGTTGCCAAAGCGGCGGGCCTGCTCTACGAAGATGTCAAAGTTGCCCTGTCTGAACCCCGTCCCCAGCCGCCCATTGAGGCTATACTGGGCTCTCTGCCGCCAACAGGCGCCCCTCCCACGGGCTCGCCCCCAACAGGGGTGCCTCCCACAGGCACTCCTCCGACGGGTGCTTCTGGTGATAATCTCAGTCAAATCGAATGCCTGCTCTCAGGTACCTGTGCTTCTGGAACCCCTCCCACGGGTACCCCACCGACCAGCAAACCTTCTGCGGCACCCACGGCCAAACCCACGCCCGTGCCCACTGCGCGTCCTGTGCCGACAGCGACGCCCAAACCTCTGCCCACGGCCAAACCAACTGCCAAGCCGACCGCCAAGCCCCAGGCTTCTGCCAGCAGCAAATGTGGCGATGGCTCCCTGAGTGAGTTGGAAGCCCTGCTCAGCGACTGTGCGCAGCCCAGCAAGGCCCCCCCTGCAACTGCCAAGCCTTCGCCCACGGCCAAACCGACGGCCAAACCGACAGCTGTACCTGCGACCCCCAAACCCTCTGCGCCTGTTACACCTAAACCCAGTGGCAGTGTGGATATGGCGGCATTAGATGCTCTGTTTAACCCGCCCACCGCCTCGGCCAAACCCAGTGTTGTGCCTTCTCCCACGCTTTCGGCCAAACCGACCGTGTTGCCTTCGCCCAAGTTGACGGCCAAGCCTCCGCAGATCAAGCCTACGCCTAAGCCGAGCACAAAGCCCACAGCGAAACCAACAGCCAAGCCCAGTACCAAGCCAACCGCCAAGCCCAGTGGCAAGCCCACGGCCAAACCCTCTCCTGTGGCCAGTCAAAAGCCCGTTTCGCCCGTGCCGACGGCCAAACCTTCTGGTGCGCAGCCGATGCCCACGCCGGTTCCCTTGCCCAAAGCCTCTCCCAGCAGTGGCGATTTGAGCCTGAGCGATTTGGAAAACCAATTGCGCAATCTCAGCGCCAATCCCTCACCCACTGCTTCGGGGGCCACGCCATCAACTGCCCCCACGCTGAAACCGGCGGAGCCCGATAGTTTGGTGAATATTCCGCTGCCTACGGCCAGCCCCAATCAGGTGGCCAAAGCCAGCCCTTCACCCACAACCTCTTCGGCTCCAGCCAATCTGATGCCTCCCCCACTGCGCAGTCGTTTGATGCTGCTCGGGACGTATAAGCTGATCTACGATGAGCGCGTGCCGACCTCTGTCAAAGAGGGACTCAAAATGAATGATACCGAACAGACGGTGAGTGGCAGTGCAGGTATGTCGGGTCATTTAAACACCCTGATCTGGTTTGGGGAGCCCAGTTCTGCCTTGGGCAAGCTGGGCGTTGCCCTGGATATCAGCTCTTTGAGTGGCTTTGACTATACCAGCAATGTCACCAGTCAAAATGGCAGCTTGAGTGAGTTGATCAATGCCGATTTGGCTGTTTTGTATAAGGTTGTTGCCACACCCCAGTTTGAACTTGCGACAGGGCTTGATGGCTATTACCGCAATACCAGCAGCAGCAATGATCCCCGCAATCACTATTTCTTGGCGGCCCGTTCGTATATTGGTGCTGGTTTGCGCCTGCACATGGGCTATCGGATCATCGAGCCGCTTTCGCTCGAACTCAGTTTGGCTCCCCATTATGTCATGCAAGATCTCTCCAATATTCAATTGTCGGGATTGCCTCTCAGCCGCTGGGACACCCTGATCAACTTTTTGATCAATTGGGATATGATCAGTGTGGGGCAGAGTAAGATCTCCCTCAATTTGGGCTATCAAGGCCTGATGATGTTTGACCTGGGCTCTGAAGCCAGCCAGATCTACCATGGGGTGACCTTTGGTACGGGCTATCACTTCTGAATTTGAGCACGCTCTTCGGTTATACTGTGTGAACAGGCCTGAAGTTTGCAGAGCCCGAAAAAGGAAGAAAATAAAGTGATCGAAGGCTATTCACGGCGCAAAGTTTTGTTGCTGGGCGGCCTGGGCTTTATTGGTAGCAATTTGGCCCAGCGGCTGGTTCAATTGGGCGCGCAGGTCACATTGGTGGACAATTTTTTACCCGATCACGGTGCCAATTGGTTTAACCTCGACGGTTTTCGTGAGCAGGTGCAGGTCCATCTCTCGGATTTGCGCAATGCCGAAGCGTTGCGTGCCCTTTTGCCCGAGCAGGAGATTGTCTTTAATATTGCCGCCCAGACCAGTCATTCCGACAGCATGTCCAATCCTTTGCTCGATTTAGATATCAACTGCAAAGGCAATTTGACCCTCTTGGAGGCCTGCCGTCAGGTCAATCCCGCAGCCCGGATTGTCTTTGTGGGCACGCGGGCTTTTTATGGCAGTCCACCGCTTTTGCCTGCGACAGAAGATTCGCCGATTTTGCCCCGCGATATTTATTCGATCAACCGCTTTGCGGCAGAACAGTATCACCTGATTTATCATCTGCATTATGGCTTGCCCGTGACCTCTCTGCGGGTGGGCAATATTTATGGCCCGCGGGCCCAGATGAAACATCCCAAATACAATGTGCTCAATTTTTTTCTGCGTTTGGCTCTGGAAAACCGCCCACTGAAAATTTATGGCGATGGCCAACAGGTGCGCGACTATTTGCATGTGGGAGATGCCTGTGAGGCTTTGCTTTTGGCGGGATTACACCCAGATGCTCTCGGCAAAGTCTGGAATGTGGGAGCCGGTGAAGGCCTGCCTTTTATTGAATTGGCTCAGACAATTATCGAACTGGCAGGTTCAGGCCACCTCGAACAGACAGACTGGCCCCCAGGCAGTCGCAATTACGACGTGGGTGACTTTGTCCTCGACATCAGCCAGATTCGCGCACAATTGGGATGGGCTCCGCGGCTGAGTATTCGGCAGGGGCTGGCCCAAACCCTGGAATTTTATCAAAAAAATCACAACCATTATTGGTAAGGAATAAGACTATGAAAAAAAACGTTCTTACACTTGCAAGCTTGGCTCTGGCTGTCTCCTGCTTGGTTGCAGGGGCTGCCGAAGCCTCGACCATGCCCAAAGCAGAAGTGGATCACTCCGCTTTTGTCTTTGCCCTCGGACCCAGTCTGGCCTTTGACTTTAAATTGGCACCCCAGGTATCGTTGGGCGGTTCACTGGGATTGCCTTTTTTGGTCGAAGGTTTTAATAACGGTGTGAACAGCCGTTATGATGTGCGCGTTGTCTACCGCTTTTTACAACAGAGCGGCTTTTCTCTGAGTGGTATCTTTGGTGTTTGGGGCAGTGCCAATTTTAATGACACCACGCGTTCGCGCTGGGTGGGTCTCGAATTGGGATTGGGTCTGGCGTATAAGTTTACCCCCCAACTGACCGGGCGTTTGAATATTGCCGGTGGCTATAATTTCTTTGGCAGTCGCTTGGGTTTCTCCGATTTTTATCCGCCTGCCAGTGGTTTTGAGCTGGGTTATAAATTTTCACCCAGCCTGGAAGGAACACTGGGCTACAATGGCCAAGGGGATGTTCTCGGTCTGCGCTGGACGATTTAGTCTGCCTGCTTGAGAAAAGCCAATAATTCACCATTGGTTTCGCGGCTGTAGAGGTAACTGTCTTTGATATCTCCCAGCCGCATGCCTTTTTTTTGACTGAAAAATTGTTTTAATTTGTGTGGCAGGTCGGGTTTTAGTTGGCCTTGCAGCGGAGCTAATTGCTTGAGTTCACGGGCATTGTGGTAGTGGGGGGATTGTCTCAGCCCCTGTTCAAAGCGTTCTAAATCCATGCTTTGCTCCGAAAAAAGGGTATATCCCGGTGTGGCCAGATCGGGCACCAGGCAGAGATAAACCTCGGGGCAGAGTCGCTTGGCGATCTCTGCTACAAAGGCCTCATTGAGCTTTTCGCCTACCAGATCACAGAGATTTTCGCCTCGGCCCATGAATTCAAAACAGGGGGTGTTAAAGACCTTTTTCTCAATTTTGACAAGGTCTTTGAGCCGGTAACGCAGCAGCCCCGATTTTTGACTGATCACCAATTCATAGGTTTTGCCCATTTCGACCTGATCCAATCGCCAGAGTTGGCCCTCGGCATCGAGAAATTCAAAGAAAACGGCGTTTAAAAGTGGCAAAAAGGCCTGGTAGTGCTCCGAGGGAAAGGTGAGCGGCGCTTCGGTGGCGAGCAGGCCTTTTGCTTGCACGTGTACGTCTGGGAAATGGGCCTTGAGTTGCTGAAACGCTGTGGCTGAATTTTGGGCCCCCCAAGCCGAGATCAGCTTGAGACCCGGAAAGAGATTTTGCCAATGGGGATGGGGCTTTTGCAATTCAGCCTGTTTGAGAGCCGAAATCGGGCCTGGGGTAAAGGTCAGTCCCTCGACCTGAATGTGAGCTTGGGTGCCAGAGGCGATCAGGTTATGGGCATGGGCGTGGATATAGTCCAAGATGGCCAACATAAAACTGGGAGACCAAATGGAGATCACTTCCAGATCGTCGGCTCCCAGCCAATAGCGGGCCAGTACATAAAAAAAATTATCGGGGTTTTTGAGCTTTTTGATCTGGGGGGGCACCAAGACAAAGGCCTTGAACAGCAGGCCCGTCAGCCCGGTGAGGTAATCGCTGTCATCATTGAGGCCGTGCTTGGTTTCGTGAAATTGGGGCGAGACACTAAAATAGATGCGCCCGCCTTTTAAGCGGGGGCCGTGGCTGAGCAGATCGTGGGCCCAGAGTAAAAAGAGTTGGCCAAATGAATGCAACAGGGCCGGGGTATAGGGAATCAGCTTACGGGCACCACTGGAGCCACTGGTGGGTTCGTGGGTTTTGGGCTTGTGATGGCTGAGAAAGTTTTGACCGCTTTGTTCGGCCGCCAGGATTTGGGCTTCAATATCTTCATAATTGCGCAGGGGCAAGTTCTGAAAATCGGCATAACGCTCAATGCCTGGTGCATTGGCCAATCTGAGAATCTCTTCAAGGGTCTGCATTTGCGCTTGTTTTGGCTGGTGCAGGGCCGCCTCAAAACGCCGCCAAGGAAAAACGGTTGCCAGTCGAAAGGCCTTTAAGAGCCAGGTTCTCACTGGGCGTTTTCCGTTGGGTTGTTTGTATTTTGGCCTGTAATATGGTTGCCTGTTTCAAAGCGTTGGTTGACCTTGCCTTCGGTCAGAATGGGCAGGCAGGTTTGGTTTTCGACCACCACTCCGGGCCCGAGGCGGGAGCCTGCCCCCAAAAAACACTGGTCCCCGATGCTGATGCGTTTGACATAGAGGGGCAATTTGTCTTTGTGGGGCAATATCACGTGGCTGATAAAATGCAATTTGTGCCCAATAATCACGCCGTTGCCAATATCTGTCAGGGGCCGGTCATCGATTTGCACATTCGGAGTCCAATAAATGCCTTGGCCAATTTTGGCCCCCCAGAGCCGCAACCAAAAGCTGTAAACACCTGGGATCAGACGCAAGAGGGCTTCGAGCCAGGGACAGGCAAAATAGACCAATTGAATTTGGTGGCTGCCCCACCAAGGATTGTATTTGTTTTGGCGCAGGTCGTAACGCCCTTCTTTGAGCGGCCAAAACAAATTGAGCAGGCGATAGACCGCTACCGGGTAGAAATAGACCACTCCCAAGAGGGCCAAAAGACCCTGCCAGCCGGGGTGGACAAGCAAATAATAAAAAGCCCCCCCTGCCAACAGCAGCACTGAAAGGGGGAAAAAAGAGAGCAAGGTTGAGAGCTGGGTCATGGGCGGGCCTGAAAGGGAAAGAAGAATTGCTGCCAGGGTTTGAGCTTGGCCACACTCACACCCAGGCGCTCGGGATAAGCACTTTCGGCGGTATAGGTGCCGTGTAATTTGTCAAAGAGGTTCAAATTGGCCCCAAAATTTTGATTCAGTTTGTGGGCGTGGTGCCAAGCATGTTCCAGGGGGGTCATCAGGCCAAGGTATTTAGACAGTTTGTGCTGTAAACCCGTGTGCGCTTGGAGCAAATTGGAGTGTTTCCACATGTCCAAGCAGGCAGTCAGGCTCATGGCCAACACAAAACCGGCATTGAGATCGGTTAAATAGAGCAGCAGGCCATTGACCCAGAGATAGACGATCAAAAAACTGGTCCAGAGGGTGTTGCGTGAAGTTGCCATCACGTCCATCTGCGTCACACTGTGGTGAATCAGGTGCACGGGAAAGATCTTGCGCAGATGAAAGATCCGGTGGTTCCAATAATAGAGGTAGTCCACACCCACAAAACAGAGCAAAAATCCCAGCCCATCGCTCATGCGCAACAGGCCTTGGCCACTGGGCCAGAGCTGTTTGAGCAGCACCAGCAGCACAGCCACCCGCAAAAAGGGAATCAAAAAGCCTTGGATCAACAAATTGCTGCCATCCAGCAGCCATTCAAAGGGTTTTTTGTGTTTTAAACGCTGTCGGGCTTCGGGCGAGCGCAGCAACCAGACGAAGAGCAGCCAAAAAACCAGCAGTTCAAGCATGGTTTAGATCCAAAATTCAAAATCGTGTTTTTGCTCACTCAGGGTGTGGGGATTCTGGCCTTTGGCAATGGCGTTGCGCAGAGATTCAATCATTACATGCACAATATCCGCAGTGGCATTGGAGAAGCGCTCTCCGTATTTTTGAATCACTTCCATTTGTGTGTCGAGCACAACAATGTCTTGGTCGATCACACTTTGGCCCTGGTAGCGCACAATGGGGCCTGCAAAGGGATTAAAAATGCCAAAGCGGTAGGTCAAATCGGTGTAGACGTAGGTCAATTGGTCATTTACAGGGGTGCTGTGAGAGGTGATATAAAATTCTTTGCCGGGCGAAAAAATATATTCCACGCTGGTGATATTGGGAACATGGAAAAAGTCGCGGTGGATAATTTTTTCTTTTTTGGGGTTGAGAAAGAGCGAAAACCAGCCCATATTGTCGGTTTCGTTGCGGTAATCAACCACCACACTGCCATTTTTGCGCTCGACGGTGGCATCGACCTTTTCATCGCGGCTGACGCGAAAGATCTTGTCGTGCACAAAGACGGTGTGTGGCACATCGACATAGTTTTCGGCACAATTGGTGACATTGTTTTTAAAGATATTAAACAGGCGCTCAGTGCGGTAGCCCTTTTCGCCGTAATGGGGGGAGCGAAAGGGAGGGGCTTGCAGTTCGGGATGGCTTTCGAGGCGCACAAAAATAAATTGATCGATCTCCATGACCTCAAAGCGTTTGGCACAGCGCGACTTGAGCGGCTTAAAATTGTTGCTTTCAGAGGGGATCGCGACAACCTGGGCGGTTTTATCAAAGACCCAGCCATGGTAGGGGCATTGCAAGAGACCGTCTTTGACATAGCCCTGGGAGAGTTTAAAATTGCGGTGCGGACAGCGATCCTGCAAGGCCACAGGCTGGCCGTTTTCATCTCGAAATAAGGCAATCCACTCGTCCATGACCGTGCGCTGAATGGCTTGGTTGGGTTTGAGTTCGTGGGATTGGCAGGCAATATACCAATAGTGTTTAAACGAAACAGGCTGTGTCGGCGAATGCATGGGCAATGACTGCTCGCTCTCAGCGTTGCGGTCCAACTGTTCGGGAATGAGTTTTTCGGGAGCTTGCATAAAGGGCCTCTTATTTTCCGATATACGCCAATTTGGCGGGGCCGGAGAGCCTGAGTTGGCAGGACAAACGGCAGTTGGGACGATCATCGGCGTAGATTTCAAGCACCTCTTCTTCGTCTTCGTTCAGGGGGGAGAGGTTCTCCATACCGGCGAGTACCTGCACCAAACAGGTGGCACAAATGCCTGTGCGACAGCCAAACAAGATGGGTGAGTTGGTCACGTCGAGCGATTCTGAGAGTTTTTCACCCGCGTTGACCTCAATTGCCGCGCCATTTGAAAATTCGAGCCGGTGCCGTTGCATGGTTTATTTCGCCTGTTTTTCTGAGCGTCTACACGGCTGGCTTAAAGCTTTGGAAGGCGCGGCGATTGGTTTGCAGGTAATGCTCGATGCTGGACTGCTTCATCAACTTCACGCTTTTGTTTTCCGGGCTGAGGAAGTCCAGATCACTCAGGTATTGCTCATACGATTCGCGGGCCACTTTGTGGGTGTGATAAGCCAGATTCACGCCCTCGTTCTCTTGGCAGAAACAGGCGTAGATCATATCCAGGGCGGCTTGGTGCTCGAAGCCAAAGGCCCGGCTGCGCAGCACCTTGTAGATCGTGCCGAAGATGGCGGGTTCGTACCAGAAAATGCCGTTGACCGAGCAATTAAAATTAAAATGGTCTTTTTGGCAGCCCCAGATCGACATATTCACGATCTTTTTCTCAAAGGGGGTGGGCGGCTTGAGGCTTTTGACTACCTCATGGCCAATCAAGGTGGAATTGTTGAAGTGATAGGACTCATCCAAAAAGTGGTGGTAGCTGATCTTGGCGGGTATGGGGGCGTTGGCCTGATCTGCGTGTTTTTCGTAATACTGGCTGAGCTGGTGCTGGACAATTTTGCCATTGAGGGTGCGCATGCCGCGCACTGTCAGGTATTGGCTGGCAATAAAGGCATTTGACGACGAGAGAAAGGCGAAAAAGTGCAATTGGAATTTTTTCCAGCGCTCACGAAAAGGGTTCGTGTCTTGAAAAATCATGGTCTCGCTGGCGAAATTTTTCATGGGATAACTAAAAATGCGCTCGCCAAAGACCTCGCGCTCGGTGGCTTCGGAGATGCTTTTAAAGGCGTTGATATGCGCCCGCTCCTGGTGCGATTCAAAATCGAGTGAGTCGCAGACAATGCGAAAGTCTTCCATACCGTAGAGCCCAGCAGCCGCCGTTTGGTTCAAAAATATGGTGGCAATTTCGGCTGAAATGATTTGGGAATAATAGCCAATCCAATAGAGCTGGTTGAGCAAAACGCGCTGAGCCTGGGTGGCCTGATCCCAGAGTGGGGTGCCGTAGAGCAGGGAGAATTCTTCAGGGTTCCAGTATTCGTGGGCGCAGTCACTGTACTGAAAGTTCTCTGCCAGTGAATCCAGCGCATCAGTATTGTCTTGTTGCTGATTGCGCTTGAGATTAAGGGCCACCTTTTTATAGGTCTTGTTGTCGCCACGCAGAGAAATCTCTTTTTCAAATGTCAATCCAGGGCTCATAAATCGTGCCTGCCACCCGTGTTTAATTTGGACCTGAAGGCCCTTGTCAGTCTATCCCAATTTTAAACCAGGATCTTGCTTTTTTGAAAACAGAGAGGCCCAGCTTTTAACAACCACATTCTTGGCACGCGGCCACAGAATGTGTGCCACAGCGCTGGCCCAATTCTTTGCGCAGGGCTTGGCGGGCACGGTGCAGGCGCACAGAAACATTGTTGGCGCTGAGTCCCCAGTTCTGAGCCACTTTTTGCAGGGAGTCGCCACGCAGATCCACGGCCTCCAAGAGCTGGGTATAAGCCGGGCGCAGGGTGGGCAATAATTGCAAGACACAGCCACAGCTCAGAGCGGGTTCTGCGCGCTCTTCAGCCTGCAAATCGGGCAGATTTTCGGCTTGCTCCAACGGGGCCAGCCGTGACCACTGCCGGAATTCGTCTTGCAGGCTGTTTTGCACAATTGTGGCAAACCAACTTTTGAGTCGGCGGGCATCTTTTAAACGATCCAAACCCTCAAGGGCTTTGAGCAAGGCAGCCTGCACCACCTCTTCAGCCAGATCACGAGAGCCCGTGCGGGCTGCCACCCGGCGGATCATACCGGGTTGTAGCTCCAACAGGGCCTGTTTGATGTCGGGCTCTCGCTGTTTCACGGTTAATTCCTTTGCAAAGAGCTTATTGGCCAGGGCAATTGCATTCCGGGGGGCATTTGCAATCGGGGCCACAGAGACATTCTGTCCCACAGCAGCAGCCATTGTCTACAGGGGTGCCACAATCACAATTTTGACAGCAATCATCAGACATTTTCAAGTTTCTCCTTTGGGTTGGCAGATTATTCTGCTCTGTTTAAGAGACGGGGCAGCAGCAATAATCTTACAGTTTTTGAGTAGAATGATTTGGCAAATGGTGTTTTGCCTATTTAACATATTGTCCTGCCAGAACTGAATATGTTAATTTAAGGAGAATCAAATTCTCCTCTCCCTTGCTATTTATCTGAAAGTGGCTGTTTTCAACTTATGACAAGTTTATCCATTTCAAGGCTGGAATCCCAATTATTGCAACAGGTCGAATCGGCCCGCAGCGAAGGCCTTGCCTCCCCAGCGCTGACCCCTACCCAGCGCAATATGGTCCAATACGCCTTCCGCGATTTTGTGAACTATTTTTTGCAGTTGGAGTACTTGGCTGAAGCGGCCCGCAAACAAAAACAAGTGACAACGCCCCCTCCCCCCAGTTCCAGCGGAGGGGCCGTTTCGCTCACGACCACCGATTTACACCTCAAGATTCAGGTGGCGGCTTACGAGCTCCCCGCTGAGGTTTTGCCAGCCCAGGGCCAACCTGTCACTGTTGAAAAATATGCCGATGAAAACAGCCGGGCCAGCTTTATTCAGATTTACACCCCCGTGATCAATGCTGCGGGAGTCACTTCTTACCAAGTGACTTCGGTGAAACTCGCTCTGAGTACGGAGCAATTCAGTCCCGATCCCAGTCTGGCCAATGGCGGTCAGGTCGGCCAGATCCCACCGGCAGAAGCCAGTGGCAGTGCCGGAGATAGCCTGCAGCAGTTCTTTGAACGCACCACCCATCCTCAAGCCCAAACCCAATGGAGCTACGAAAACGAAGATGCCATGCGTTTATTGGAAGAGGAAGAGCGCCTGCAAAAATGGCAGGCCCAACAGCACATGGATGCCCTGATCGATGCCGCATATAAGATCATGGCGTATATGAACGCCCAAGAGTTGCAGGTGGCCTTTGGTATGAGCGAAGAGGACAAAGCCCTGATGATGAATGCCCTCAACAATGACCCGGCAGAAGTGGCTCAGGCTGTGATGAAATCTTTCATTCGCAAGCGACGTGTTGAGTTGGACATGCTGCGCAAGGAACTCAAAGAACGGCAGGATCTGGAAGAGGCCAAACACAAAATCGAAAAAGTACCGCCGCAGTTTGAAAAAATCCTCAATTTCTTTGATAAAACCGAGCGCATGTTGGAAACCCAGAAATTTGACAAAAATGCCCTGCGCAATATGATGAATGCCCTCGATCAGCTCAATGAGTCTCTCAACAAGGTCTTGAATCTGGACTCCGCCACCGCGCCTTAAGCTTTTTGGGCCACCAACACAGCCCGCAGGGGTGCAGGATAACCCTCTACGGTTTTGCTGCGGTCAGCTGGATCGAGGAATTCTGCCAGAGATTCCCATTCCATCCAGCCCGTCCGCCGTTGCTCCTCTAAAGCAGTGGTGTTTAAATTGACCAGGGCAATCTCAGTAAACCCGACCCGCTCTAACCAGCGTTGTAAAGCCGCGACGGAGGGAATAAACCAGACATTGCGCATTTGGGCATAGCGATCTTGAGGCACCAGCACAGTTTGTGCATCGCCCTCGACCACCAGGGTTTCAAGCACGAGTTCACCTCCGGGCCGCAATTGGCTGTGTAATTGTGCCAAAAAATCAATGGGCGAGCGGCGATGGTACAACACGCCCAGCGAAAAAACCGTGTCAAAGAGTGGCAGTGAGGGCAGATCATCCACACCCAAAGGCAAGACGTGTACCGCTGAATCTTGAATAAAATGCTGACAACAGAGAAATTGGGCCAAAAAGAGTGCCATGGGGTCAATCCCAATCACTGTGGCTGCGCCTTCCCCACGCATGCGCCAGAGATAATAGCCATTGCCACAGCCCACATCCAAGACCCGGCGATTCGCCAAAGGGGAGATGTGGGGCTGAATGCGCTCCCATTTCCAATCTGAGCGCCACTCGGTGTCTATTTCAATGCCAAAGAGCTTGAGGGGGCCTTTGCGCCAGGGTTTGAGGCGTTGCAAAAGCTGGATGAGCATTTTTTCCTGGCCGGGAGCGAGGTCTTGCGGCAGGCCCACCTGCAGCGCTCGCTTGAGTTCCACTTCAGAGGGGGTGATCTTGGGCAAGGCCCTGGGCACCTGGAGATACGTTTGCCGTTGTGAGCGGCTCAGATCGCGTTCCCACTGTGCCAGACGGGCGGGCAGGTGTTCCAACCAAGGCTGAAGCGGGCCTGCCGCCAGGGTCTGGTAAAATGGGCCAAACATCGCTGGGTTTAAAGGCTGCCAAAATCCAGAACTTTGGGGGCTGAGCCGTTGTCGGGCCAGAAAATATGTACAGGGGCGGGGCGGCCAGCCACACCTTCTTTTTTCTGAATAAAATATTTGTCTCGGCGGCCCTTCTCCGCTGTGGTTTTAAATCCCACCGTTGAGACATTGCCCTGATGCACTTCGTAAATCTCAACAGGGTTTTTATAAAACTGGGCGTTTTGAACCGCTTTTTTATACGAAAAGCGCTGCACACTCGGATCGAGACCTTTGCCGCCGGGCCCCAGCATACTTTTGTGCAGGAGTTTTTCGAGCATTTGAATGCGGCTGGCTTCGTTGGCCGTTTCGAGGGCGGTTAGGGTTTGGTTGATGACCTCTACGGCCTTGGCATCGGGGTCTATTTTGACAATGCCAGCCTGGGCTTGGCTCATCAAAAACAAGCCTGCCAGGCTGAGTGCGCCGATGGCCAAACGTACTTTGGGCAGGGGGTTTTGCAATTGAATCATCTTGTTTACTCCGCTGGGTTGAATTAAATTCAGACGCATCGATCATAACAATCTCCTTGAGAAATGCCAATCCCTGGTTGCCTGAAGACATCGAGACCGTTAAACTGCAAAGAGAAACTTATGACTAAAATGAAGCGCCTTTACACCCCTTTCAAAACAATCTGCGCAGCTCTCTTGACCTTTTCGGCACTGGGTTTGTCTCTGCCTGGTTGGGCTGCCGACCTGACCTTGCCAGAACAGGCCCAAGCCGCTTATCAGGCCAAGGCCTATTCTCAAGCTTTGGCCCTTTACTTGCAGCTGCTGGCCGAAAATCCAGACAGTGCTGAGTTGCACTATCAAGTTGGCACTGCCGCCTTGCTCAGCGGGGAGGCCCTATTGGCCCGCAGCCATTTGCAAAAAGCCCTGGAACTGTCACCCGATCACCTCTTTGCTCTCAACCATCTCGGTCTGGCGTTTATTCAACTGGAAGACAGTGCGGCTGCGCGCAATTTGTATACCCAGGCTTTGCGCCTGCGCCCCTTGGCCCGCGAGTTGTGGTTCAATTTGGGGCAATTGGAGTGGCAAGAAGCGCAATTGAGCTCTTCTCCCTCCGCTTTTGCCGCCGCTCGGGCAGCCTGGCAGCGGGCCCTGGTGCTTAAACGTGAGCCCGCCCTGGAAAAAGCCCTGCAAGCCTTGCCCCCACCTGATTCACCCGCTTTTGCGCCCGCAGCCGCTCTGGCTGCGTATCGGCAGGCGGTGGCCCGCGAAGAACAGGGCCAAACAGGAGCTGCCTTGGGGGCCTATAACCAATTATTAAAGAGCTATCCCAGCTGTGCCCCTGCCGCTTTTCGGCGGGCCCGGGTCTATCTCGGGGCTCAGAATTGGCGCGGGGCCCAAGTTGATCTTGATCTGGTTATTCAGCAAGACCCCCATCATGCTGCCGCTTATTATGAACGTGCCCGGCTGGCGATCCGGGCCAAAAATCTGGCGGGAGCCGAAGCAGATTTATACCATGTGCTGTGGCTGCGTCCCGAACATGATCCCGCTCGGCTTTTGCTGGTACAGGTCTTGAGTGCGCAAAATCGGGGGGAGCCATTGGCTGCGCTCTTGCGCGACTATTTGCGTTTTCGGCCCGAAGATGAAACGGCCCGGTTGCAATTGGTGCATTGGGAATTGAAGCTGAATCACCGTGCTGAGGCCTGGGCCCTGCTCGCACCTTTGGCGGAGTCTGAATCGGTCGGAGCGCCGATCTTGCATCTGTTGGGCAAATTGGCGCATTTAAATGGTCAAAGAGCCAAATCTGAGGCCTTTTTTGCCCAGGCCTTTGCGCTGGCCCCCCCACCTGCAGAGGCTTTGCCCGAAGCGGCGCTTTGGCTTTCGCGTCAGGGCCGCGCCGGAGAGGCCCTAAAATACCTTGAAACCTATCTCAAAACCCATCCCCGTGATACTCAAACCTTGGTTGTGGCAGGTATTTTGGCCTCACAGCAGGGCCAGGGGGCTCTGGCCATTGGCTGGCTCGAACAGGCCCAAAAACAGGCCCCCACCCAGAGTGAAATTACAAAATACCTGGGCTTGGCTTGGCTCAAACAGGGACAAAAATCCAAGGCCCACAACGCACTCAAGCGCTATTTGCAGCAAAACCCCGCCGCCGCCGATGCCACTGCGCTGGGGGAATTGTTAAAAAACCTGACGCCCGCACCGAAAAAAAACTGATGGAACACCCGCGTCAGCTCAATTTGGAGCCCTATCGCCACGTTTTGGAACAGGTCGATCCTGTTTTGCACAAAGGCTGGGTGACCCAGGTGATTGGCGCGGTGATTGAAGCCGAAGGCCCTGCGGTGCATTTGGGGGAATTGTGTAAAATTCACTGTGGCGAACAAATCGCCCGTGCCGAAGTGGTGGGCTTTCGCGGCAGCACCGTGCTGCTTATGCCCTTGGATGAGGTGCAGGGAATTCGCGCCGGCAGTGAGGTGGTTGCCACAGGTATTCCCCAGATGGTGCCTGTGGGACCAGAATTGCTGGGACGTGTCATTGATCCTTTGGGCAATCCGCTGGATGGGAAGCCGCCCCCTTTAACACACCACCGCTATCTGCTCGATGCCAGCCCACCCAATCCCATGCTGCGCCAGCGCATTACCCAACCCCTGGGACTGGGTATCAAGGCCCTCGACGCCCTTTTGACCTGTGGCCGGGGCCAGCGCTTGGGTATTTTTTCGGGTTCGGGGGTGGGCAAAAGCACACTTTTGGGGATGGTGGCCCGGTATACCAATGCCGACGTCAATGTGATTGGCCTGATCGGGGAGCGGGGGCGCGAGGTGCGTGATTTTATTGAAAACGATTTGGGCGAAGAGGGGCTCAAACGCTCCGTGTTGGTGGTGGTGACCTCCGACCAACCGGCTCTTTTGCGCATCAAAGGGGCGTTTGCCGCCACAGCCATTGCCGAATATTTTCGCGATCAGCAGCAAGACGTGCTGCTGATGATGGACTCGATCACCCGTTTTGCCATGGCTCGGCGCGAAATTGGCTTGGCAATTGGTGAACCGCCTGCGACACGGGGTTATCCGCCCTCGGTTTATGGCCTCTTGCCCCGTTTGCTTGAGCGCTCAGGCACTTCAGATCGGGGCACGATCACGGCCCTCTACACGATCTTGGTCGAAGGGGATGATCACAACGAGCCGATTGCGGATACTGTACGCGGGATTCTGGACGGGCATATCGTGCTCTCGCGGGAGTTGGCGAGCCGCAATCACTATCCCGCCATTGATATTTTGCAGAGTATCAGTCGCTTGGCCTTGGAATTGGCCACCCCCGCACAAAAGCTGGCTGCTGGCTATCTGCGTGAATTATTGGCGACTTGGCGCGAGGCCGAGGATTTGATCAGCATTGGGGCTTACAGTCCCGGCAGCAATAAACGCATCGACGAAGCGATCGCGCGCTACGAAGACATTCTCGATTTTCTCAAGCAGAGCATTGAAACCGGTGTGAGTTATGAGCAGACCCTGCAGACCCTGATCAGCGGCTTTACCCCACCTGTGCGTCGGCGCTAACACAGCCCTATTCTGCTTTGCGCTGGACGCGCACCTCGCTGGTTTGGTAGACCCGTGAAAAGGGCTCAATGCTGCGCGTCAGCCAGACATTGCCGCCAATGACACTGTCGTGGCCGATCACAGTTTCGCCCCCCAAAATGGTGGCACCAGCATAGATCACCACCCGGTCTTGAATGCTGGGGTGGCGTTTGGTCTGGGCCATGTTTTTCTCGACACTGAGTGCCCCCAATGTCACGCCTTGATAGAGTTTGACGCAGGCCCCGATCTCGCTGGTCTCGCCAATCACAATCCCTGTGCCGTGATCAATGCACAGGGAGGGGCCAATTTTGGCGCCCGGATGAATATCGACCCCCGTCAGGCGGTGGCTGTATTCGGTTAAAAGCCTTGGCAAAAGGGGGATTTGGCGCAGGTGCAAGCCATGGGCCAAGCGGTAGATCGCCACCGCCAAAAAACCGGGATAGGTCTGGTAGACCTCATCCAAACTGACGGCGGCAGGATCCCCGGCCAGCATGCAGCGGCCATCTTGCTGCAAGGTCAGGTAAATTTGGGGCAAATCTTCGCTGAAATAGGCCTGGGCCAGTTCTGAGGGGGCCAGCGTGAGATCGCCGGCCACAACTTCAAGCAGGGTTGTGAGTTCGGTTTCTAATTCTTGGCTTTGACGCAGGATATCAACGGGCTTGCCGGGAAAAACGCTCAAATGGGGAAAGAGCAGGCCCAAGAGACTGTGAATCCAGTGTTGGGCTTTGAGCGAAGACACAACCCGCAGGGGGGCGTGGGCCTGATGAAAGTTCTGAATGAGTTGCTGCAGTGAGCTTGGAGATCCTGTTATACTGCTGCTTAGCGGTGAATCTTGGATTTCGGATTGGGGTTCTGTCGCATTTTGGGCGTTTGTGGGAACGTTCACGGTTTTCCTGCCTGAAGATCAAGGGTGGGCACCTATTATTAAACAATTGCCAGGGCTCTGGCAGCAAGCCCATTGAAACTCAAAATCTGCAGAGACAGGAAGGAGTGGGGATGACGATGCGCTCTTACTCTCTGCCTCGCTTCTATGGGATCTTGGTTCTGCTCACAGGTTTGTTGGTCGGCACAGGCCATTTCTTGCTTCAGCGCTTTTCGGCACAACATGTCTTTGTTTTGGCCCCCCAACAGTGGGAATACGCTTTTTCTGCGGCTCAGACCCCACCCGCCACCTGGCACAAAGCCCGCCAATTGCAGTTTTTAACCCGTGAGAGTGGCAAAGACCTGTGGCTAAAAATTCAGCTTCCACCTCACCAATTATCTGCACCCAGTGTGTTGATTCGCCGTTTGAATCAGAATTTTGAGGTTTATCAAGGTCAGCAGCGGATTTATTCTTTTGGCGATCTGCAAACAGCGCCTGCACGTTTTAATGGCTATACTTGGCATTTGATCACTTTGCCCAAAGACGTGGTCTCACAAACCTTGCATTTTCGTTTGCACTCAGAGCACCGCTTTATTGGCATGATGTCAGAGGTCTATTTTGCCTCTCAGGGACAATTGTTTTTGCAATTGCTCCACCAGAGTTTGGGGAGTTTTATGCTGGGCTGTCTGTTCAGCTTGATTGGCCTCTTCGGCCTGGGATTTGGGCTGTTTTTACCCGCCCGTTTGCTCTCTGTGCTCTTTGGCCTGTTTTGTTTCTTGTTGGGTTTGTATACCCTCTGTGAGTCAGACTTAACCGCAATTTGGTTGCGCCAACCGGGCTGGATGACTCCCCTCTCGCTCTTTGCCCTGTATTTTATGCCGGGTTGTGTTTATCTCTTCATTCGCCATCTCTCGGGGCTGTCTCCCTTGCAGGGCCCACTTCAGTACTTGGCCTGGTCGCATTTCACTTTTGCCGGAGGCAGTCTGCTGGCTGTTTTTTTTGGTTTTCCCCTGATGCAAACCGTTTTGCCTTTTCAGAGCTTGGCTATGTTGGGTTTATTGGGGTTGAGTGTTGTTTTGCTGCGTTTCTGGCGGAGCCTGGATGCCTCTACCCAGGTGGTGGGTATGGGCATGTGGGTCTTTGCGGGGGCCTCTTTGCACGATTTATTTGTGGCCATTTTTAGACTTCCGCTTTTGCTGCAGCTCTATCCCTGGGGCTGTTTGATGTTTGTCTTGGCGCTTCTATTGGTTTTATTGCAGCGCTTTTTAAATATCTATCAACAGCAAGTGCAGGTTGCGGCTGAATTAAGTGCCTCTCTGGCGAGCCAAGCTGAGTTACAAACCGCCAAGGAGCAGGCCGAAGAGGCCAGCCGGCTTAAGTCTCAGTTTTTGGCCAACCTCTCCCATGAGATCCGCACCCCGCTCAATGCCGTGATGGGCTTTAGCGAATTGCTCGAAGAAGATCTAACCGATCCACAGCAACTCAGTTATCTCGAAGCCATTCATTCGGGCGGAAAATCGCTTTTGGGCCTTTTAAATGATCTCTTAGACCTCTCCAAGGTGGAGGCCGGAAAACTCTCTCTGGAGTTGAATCCCTGTGACCTGAGGCAACTTTGCAGGGAATTGTCGGGTCTGTTTTCTCTGCCGATTCAAAACAAGGGCTTGGAATGGCACTTGGTCGTGGCACCTGAGTTGCCTTCTTTTTTGTATTTGGACGAACTCCGGGTGCGTCAGATTTTGCTCAACCTGCTCGGCAATGCGGTGAAGTTTACCGAGCGGGGGCAGATTACCTTGCGTGTAACTGGGCGTTTGCTGACTGAAGGAGAATGGGAATTGGCTTGGCAAGTGCAAGACTCGGGCGTTGGCATTCCCTTGGCGGCCCAAAGCCTGATCTTTGAGCCCTTTCACCAACAAGATGGCCAAAGCACACGCAAATACGGGGGAACGGGTTTGGGCTTGGCAATTTGTCGCCGATTGGCTCAATTGATGGGGGGCCGGATCGATGTGCAGAGTACACCCGGCCAGGGCAGCTCGTTTGTCTTGGTTTTAAACGCCCAAGAGACTGAGGGTGGGCAGGGGCTCTTTTTGCCTGAACCTGAGCCGGTGCCTTCCAAGTCGCTCTCCCAAACGCTGAGCCCAGACCATCAAGGGCAACTCAAAGTGCAATTGGAGCCGCTCTATCGTCAAATTCAAAAGAAACGCAATCTCAAGCTGATTCGCCGCTTTGCTGACGAAGCCCAAAGCTGGGGGCTTCAGCACCAAGTTCCACTTGTACAGGATTTGGGCCAAGAATTGGCGCAGGCCCTGCAGCAATTTGAAATTGAGCAGGTCAATCGTTTGGTTGCGCAGATCGTGGCATGTTGGCAGACCGATGCGGGTTCGGGAGAAAACTAAGGCATTTTTTCCAGGGGTGCAACATTTAAGTCGAGGGTGCGCAATTGCCCCTCAAAAGAAATACTGGCCAAACTGCGAATCACCTTTTGCACCTCACCGTGCCCCCATTGGGGGTGGCGCACCCGATCTCCCGCTTGCAGGGCGGGCCGCAAGGCTGAAGGGGCGGTTGCTTGGGCGGTTTGCGCTGGGCGTGGGGAAGCCAAGTTTGTGCTGGAGAGATTTGGGGCCACCCGGCTGGGCGTCGGCATTGGGCGGGTGCCCTCTACCGGCGGCAAGTCAGCGAAGGTCTTGTTGTTCATTTTTTTGAGGCGCTGCTCGTATTCGTGGTTGCGAAAAGCCACCATCAAATTGCCCGGAATTTGGATATGCTGGTGAATTTCAACCATAAAACGTGAGATGCGATTGGAGATCGTGGCGCGTTTATTGCGGCGGTTGGCGGTGTGGATCAAAAACAGGTGGTTGCGGGCACGGGTCATGGCCACATACATCAGGCGGCGCTCTTCTTCGATCGCCTGCTCGCCATCGTAGATCGAGCGCACATGGGGGAAAATCCCCTCTTCGACGCCGGGCACAAAGACCACCGGAAACTCCAGGCCTTTGGCACTGTGTACGGTCATGAGCTTGACGGTTTTGGTTTCATCTTTGCTGTCTGAGTCCGAAAACAGGGCCACCTCTTCGAGAAATTTTTGTAAGTTGGTGGCATCTTTGCTTTTTTCCTCAAAGTCAATGGCGGCCTGGATCAGGGCCTGCACATTTTCGTTGCGATTCTGGCGCTGTTTTTCGTCGGGTTCGGCTTCGATTTCGGCCTTGTAGCCACTTTCGACATAGACCCGCTCCAACAATTCAGCCACAGGCAAAGGGCTCTTGCGCAAGCGCAGGAGGGTTTGGGTAAACTCTTGCAGGGCCTCTTGATTTTTGCTGCCAAGTTGGTCGGTTACCGAGGATTCTTGAATTGCTTCCCAGAGGGTTAAGCCCCGCCCTTCAAAGGTGGCAAAGGTTTCCAGTGTCTCCAGGGCTTTGGGGCCCAGACCGCGTTTGGGGGTGTTGATAATCCGGCGCAGGCTGATGCTGTCCTGGGGGTTTGACAAAACAGAGAGGTAGCCGAGCAGGTCTTTGATCTCGCGGCGGTCATAAAAGCGAAATCCCCCCACCACATGGTAAGGCATGCGGGCCTGAACCAGTTTCTGTTCAAACAGGCGCGATTGTACATTGGTGCGGTAGAGAATCGCAAAATCGCCCCATTTGAGCTCTTGCTGCTCTTGCAGGCGCTGGATTTGTTTGACAATAAAGCCGGCCTCTTCATCTTCGTTGGGGGCTTGGTAAAAGCGAATTGGCTCTCCGGGCCCACGGGTCGCAATCAGGGTTTTTTCGAAGCGCTCGCGGTTACAATTGATCAGATCATTGGCGGCGGCCAGAATGCGGCCTGTGGAGCGGTAATTTTCTTCAAGTTTGATCACCGTTGCATCGGGGTAGTCTTGCTGAAAGCGGAGAATAATTCTGAAATTGGCATGGCGAAAAGAATAAATGCTCTGATCGACATCACCGACCACAAAGACATTGCGCCAATGTTCTCCCAGGCGTTTGATCAGCTCAAACTGTACGGTATTGGTGTCTTGGTATTCATCCACCAGAATATGTTGAAAGCGGGTTTGCAGGCGCAGCAAGACCTCTGGGTTTTGCTCTAAGACCTGCAAACTGAGAAAGAGCAGATCGTCAAAGTCGAGGGCGTTGTTTTGGCGCAGATAAATTTGGTATTGGCGGTACAGCCGGATCAAAAAAGGATCGTCGACATCGTTGGGCGAGACGGCATTGGGCATGATGCCTGCATTTTTGAATTTGCCCACCATCTGTAACATTTGGGAGGGTTTGTAGTCTTTGGGATCGAGGTTGAGGCTGCGGATCACACGGTCCATGGCTTTTTCTTGGTCACGGGGATCGTAGATCGCAAAATTGGTCTGGTAACCCAAATCCAGGTGGGCTATTTCTTGGCGCAAAATTCGGCAGCAAATGGAGTGAAAGGTGCCCGCCCAAATCTCTTTGACCACCTCTTTGCCCAAGAGTTTGGCCAGACGCTCTTTCATCTCCTTGGCCGCTTTGTTGGTAAAAGTGACCACCAAAATGCGGCTGGGTTCAATGCCCCGTTGGCAAAGCCGGGCCACCCGCTGGGTTAAAACGCTGGTTTTGCCTGCGCCCGCCCCAGCCAGAACAAGTGTCGGCCCACCGGGGTGTTCAACTGCGCGTTTTTGATTGGGGTTGAGCATGGGTGGCGGGCTGTCTTTGGGTCCAAAGGGTCAAAATCTGGTCAATGACTTGGCCCGGTGCCAGTCCTGTGGAGTCGACCCGAATGGCATCGGGAGCCTGTTTGAGTGGGGCCACTGTGCGCTCAGAGTCGAGTTTGTCGCGGCGGGCAATGGCCGTTTGTAGTTCCTCTAAGGTGCTATTTTGGCCTTGGGCCAAAACGTCTTGCAATTGGCGGCGGGCACGCTCCTCGACCGAGGCGGTTAAAAAGATCTTGAGTTGGGCATCGGGGAAAACCACCGTGCCAATATCTCTGCCATCCATAATGATTCCGCGCGGGTGTTGAATCTGCCGCAATTGCCGGGTGATTGCATCGCGCACACCGGCAAAAGAGGAGATCAAGGAGATCTGTTGGTTGATTTCTGGGGTGCGGATTTCTGAGGTAATTTCTTGGCCATTGACCCAGACGTGTTGCTGGCCTTCGGCATCTTCTTTGACGACAATCTGAATGGCCTGGGCCAGGGCTTCAACGCTGGCCTGGTTCCCCAGATCATAATGCGCGCTGAGGGCTTTCCAGGTCACGGCACGATAAAACAGACCCGTATTGACATGCCAAAAACCCAAACGACGGGCCACTTCTCCAGCTACGGTGCTTTTACCGGCTCCGGCATGGCCATCCAAGGCTATCACTGGGGTTAAAACAGGGGGATGGAAGGGGGCTAAATCTGGCGTCATAAATTATTGGCAATGCTTTTTTGATCTTTTAACTGCACCAGTATACGACATCAGTAAGGCATAGGTTAGCAGATACCTTAGCAGATACCTTAGCAGATTACATTAGCAGATACATGACCAGCATACGTCAGGGTACATAAAACTCTGGTGGAGCGTCAAGATTTTACTTGGGCAGTGGAATCGGCTCAAAAAAGCGGGCGTAGAGAATCTGGGCGAGCAAAACGGAGGCCCGGTGCAAAGCCAATAAATCGATATCTCCCTGGGTGAACTGTGAAAGTTCCAGAAAAATACTGGCCTGCAAACATTCCTGCAAACTGCCTTTTTCGATCGGCTGTTTTTCTTGAGCAGCAGTGGCGCGATCTGCCACTGCCAAGGCCAAGGCTTTTGCCAGCACACCGAGCAAATCTGTCAAAGGGTATTGGTCTTGTCCCAGGGCTTTGAGCAAGTTCAGATATTGGCTGATTTGGGTTTCATTGGTCGGCAGGGGATTGAGCTTTGCCTCCCTCAGCTCATTCAGGGCTGTTTTTAAACCCTCAGCCAAACGGAGTAAACGTTGATTCTGTGTGCTCTCAGCAGCGGCATTAATGGCCTGTGTGATGACCTGACAGATCCAATTGGCGGCCACCTGCTGGGGATTTTGAATGTGGTTGTTTTGCCAAAAATAGTGCCGCACCAACTCCCCGACCTGGACAAACAGCAGACAGACCCGTTCGGTATCGCGCAAACGCAGGCTGCTCTGGCTGTGTTCTTCGAGGATTCTGCGGGCCTCTTTCCAGCGGGCCCGGGCACTGTGATAGGCCTCTTGGAATTGGGTGGCCTGAAGTTGTTTGACCCAGGTTTCCATCTGTTTGAGTTCGTCTTGCCAAAAGAGGGGGTCCAGTGGGTTGTGGGGGGGGTGAGCCGCTTCCAGAGGGCCATGATCCTGGGGCTGGAACAAGTCGGATTCTGGCTGCACAGCCTGCAAATGGTGATTGACCAGCCGCCCCAGACGTGAGGGGTATTTCAGTGAGTGTGCCCGCAGCAGCAGGTCAGAAATTTGGCTCTCCAATTCGGGATCGGGTGAAAAGGGATAGATTTTTTTCAACGCAGTTAAGACGTTCTCTAAGGTTTGTTCTACCTCTTGTTTTTCTGTTTGGGCCAGAAAAAGCACATAAATACCTTTCTCACTTTTGAGGCAGAGAAAGGCGGTCACCGTCTCTGTATTGGGATTTAACAGGCCGCTCTGGAAAAACTCTTCAAGGGGCAAAATAGATTGGGTTTGTTTGAGATCTGAAAAGAGCAAAAAATGGGCGCGCTCGTGTTCGGCCAAACGGCGCAAGGTATGACTTTCTTCCCATAACCAGCGGAATTTTTCGGGCAAATAATCCAGAATCAGGGGCAAAGTGGAACTCAAGACCATAGGGGTTAAACTCCTTTTACATAGATCCGCCCCCATCGTAATCAAAATTGCCCACCTTGCCTTTGATCTGGATCAAAGAAAGAATCATCTCATTTGCTTGCTCAGAATTGGACCGCTCTCAGGCTGGGGGTTTACGCCGGAAGCAGAGGGCTGCGTGGTATACTGCTGAGAAAGAAAAAATGTTTCTCACAGGTTTGAATTCAGAGAAAGGGAGCGAAGATCCCCGTGAACCTTCCGCATATCCTGCTTGTCATTCTGGTCCTGGCCCTGTTGATCGCTTTTCACGAATTTGGTCATTTTATCTGTGCCAAATCTTTGGGCGTTCCGGTCAAGATCTTTTCAATTGGTTTTCCTTTGGGCTCTCGTCCACTGCTCAGTTTTCGCTGGGCAGAAACAGACGTGCAACTCAACCCCCTGCCTTTGGGGGGCTTTTGTGCTTTTATGGACGATGAAAACACCGAAGATGAAGCTGGCGAGAAAAGTGAGACATTTGAGCCTGGAGACAAGCGTTTTCTGAAAAACCGCGCCATTTGGGAGCGGGCGATTATTATTTCTGGCGGCGTGGTTGCCAATATGATCGCAGCTTACGTGATCCTTGTGGCCCTGGTCTTTGTCACGGGGGTCCCCGATTTTAGTCAAAAAGGCGGCGTCTTGGTTGGCCGCGTGATGGAAAATGCGCCGGCTGCCCAGGCGGGCATTAAATCTGGCGATCAGATCAAAAGCATCAATGGCAAGGTCATTGCCACTGTCACAGATATGCAGTCTACGGTGAAAGCAGCCAAGGGCCAGCCTTTGACCATCAGCGTCCAGCGCATGAACGAAACCCTGAGCCTCAAAGCCACGCCGTCGGCCTCTGGTACCATTGGGGTTGAAATTCAGGACTTGGCCCGCAAACGCCCCGTTTCTGGGCCGGGTGAAGCCTTTGCCCAAGGTTGGAAAGACACCCTCAGCATGGCTGATTTATTGGTGGCCGCCTTGACCAAATTGGTCAGTGGCGCTTTGCCCTTGAACCAGGTGGGCGGGCTGGTCGAGGTGGTGCATATGGGCTCGAAGGTCTCGCAAACGGGGTTTTCCCAATTGATGTATTTTGCCGCGCTGATCAGCATAGAACTGGCCATTCTCAATATCTTGCCCATTCCGGCCCTGGATGGGGGACACCTGTTCTTGTTGGTGATTGAAGCGGTTCGGGGCAAACCTCTGCCTCGCCGGATCGAAGAAAAACTCCATTACGCAGGGTTTGTTTTGCTGATTGGGTTGGGTGTGTTTTTAATCTTTAAAGACGTGTGGGGCTTGACCCTCGGAAAAGGATAATTGACAGATGGCACTTCGTATTATTCGCAAATCTTCTTCTCAGAGTCAGGTCGAAGTGATTCGGGGCACCTCTGCTGAGGCTTCGCCCGCTTTAACCTTGCTTTGCCAGATTCAGAGCAGCCCAGAACTGGAGGCCTTTAAGGCCTTGATTGCTGAATCGGAGTGGCTCAAAACCCATGCGGAATGGGTGATTATGAAAGGGCCCGAATTGGAGACGCCTTTGCGCCCCCATTTTCAGGCCCTTAATCACACCATCAAATTGATGAACGCGCCCGAAAAAGCCTCTCTCAATCGCTGTCTGCGCACCTTGATTCAAGAGGCCAGTTCAGAGTTTTGCCTCTATTTAAATTGGGCACCGACTGCCGAAGATTTGGCATTTTTACCCGAAGCACTGGCTTTTTTAAAGTCCAACCCCAATCATGCCGCACTTTCTCCTTTGCTGTGTAAACAAGAGAAGGTGCTGACCGCTGGCACCTGCCTGATTTTGGATCAGCCCAAACACAGCTTGGCCTTTGCAGAACAGGAATACAGTATTCCTGCGCGCAGACAGCGGGTTTTGGGTTTGGGGCAGGGCGTCCCGGCTGCTGTCTGGCAAGATCTGATTCAAACCCCTGTGGCCTTGCCCTCTTTGCCTTTGTCGGTCTTGCTTTTACGCCGCAACGCCTATTTGGGGCTGAGCTGGGAGGACAGCCATTGGGATCTGGACTGGTTGGCCCAAGACATTTCCATTGGGCTGCGCCAGCAGCAATACTGGTTGCATCTCTTTCCTGCCACGGTCACATTGCCTGAACGGGTCAGCAGCGATGCCATTTTATTGCAGTCTTCGATGCCTGAAACCTTTAGCCAGCGCTGGCGACCTGTGTTTCGTGAGGCTCTGCCGGGTCTGTACCAGCAATTGGGCTTTGAGCAAAAGCAGCCCGAAGTCTTTCAGCGGGGGGAACAGACGCCCCAGGACCCTGTCGCCGCTTATTTCGCAGCACTGAAAGTGAGTTAGTTTTATGTCTATCAGCGTGGTTGTTTATTGTCCTCAGGCGCCGCTTTTGGTCGAGCGGCATCTTTTGCACAGTCTTTGTCAGCAACAGGAAGTTCAGCCCGAGGTGCTGATTTATTATGAGCAGGGTGTGACCTTGCCCGAATGGCTGCCCGCTGAGTGGCAAACCGAATCCGTCGAAAAGGAGACCCCCCTGGCCCAGATTTGGCAGCGGGGAGCTGAAAAGGCCCAACACGATTGGATTGCCTTTGCCGAGCCTGAGGCTTTTTACCATCCCCTGCACTTTGCCTCTGTTTTAAAGACCCTCGCTGCGCAACCCGATGCCCAAGGGCTGTATGCCCATGCCAAGGCCGTTGACCGGGAACTCTATCCCCTGCCAGTGATTGCCCCCCATCTCAAAGCAACAGAATGGAAAGGTTTTCTTCTCAGCGAAGATTGCCCCTTGCCTTTTGCGGCTTTTGTTTTTCGGCGCGCGAGCCTAAAAGCACTTCAATGGGAGAAAATGGCCCATTATTATCTCGAAGAGCAATTCTTGGTGGAATGGCTTTCAGGCCACAGTCTGATTGAAATGCCCGTGGCGTCTGTTTCCGCGGTGCCCCAACGCAACCGCCTGATGCAGCGGATCGAGCAAGCTGAAGAGTTTATTGGTCTCTTTCGCGCCTGGCTCGAAAAATACCCTTTGCAAGAGCTGGTTTTGCCGGAGGTCTTCCCGGCCTCAGGTCAGTCAGAGATCTATGCCCTGCAGGCCATTTTACAGGCGTTGTATAACCGTGGTCTGAGTGAAGAAGCCCGCCTTTTTGCAGAAAAACATGCGGATCAGCTCTTGCCCGCGCAGGCTGAAAGCACGCTCTGGATTTTGCCTGAACAGGCCGATTTCCCAACCTCTCTTACAGACTGTCTGCAGCACTTGGCTGAGCAAGGCCAATCCCCTGTGCGCATCAACCTTTCCACCCGCACCATTCCCCAGCAGGTGGGATTACATGTGGATTACCGCTACCGCGCAGGGGTGCGTGAGGTGGATATTTGTAATTTTTCCCCAGAGCAACTGGACTTGGCTCACCGGGGGTTTTCTCAAGATGTGCTGCAACGCTTAAAACAATTGGTGGATCGCTATCAGCCCCGGCGGGTTCATTTTAGCTCTTTCCGTTTGGTTTCCCTGCATATGGCGCCTTATCTGGCGGAGTTGAATATCCCCGTCTTTTATTCTTTGGCAGATCATTCGGCCCTGAGCCTTCGCCAAATGCTGCGTGAGCCTGAGAACCCTGGGCAATGGACTGATCTGCGCAGCGAACAGGCTGAACGCCTCAACCAGATTTTACAGCGCCTGTTTGAATCTATTGCGGTGCGGGTCTTTGTTGAGTCTGAGGCCGATTTGGCTTTGCTGACTGAATTGGGTTTAAAAACAGATGCCGTCCAAAAAATTCAGGGTCTGCAGGATATTCTCAAAGCCTATCAAGCCCCACCGAGCACCCGTTTGGAGCGCAAGCTTTTGCCTTCGTTTGGTTTGATGTATCAGGCGAGCACAGGGGGGACTTTGGCCGAAAAAGTCCAAGCGGATCAACACCGTTTATTGGCTTGTAAACAGGTGATTGCTGTGGGCTCAGAAGAAAAAAACCTGGTACGTTCGCTCAACGAGCAAAATGTGCCAGCCTCGCTGCTGGAGTCCAATCCAGCCAGTTTTGAACAGGGAATTGAACAGGGCTTGCAAATGCTGGCAGGGGGCCCTGAAAGTTTGGGGAAATTCCTGCATATTTTTGATGGCTTGCACTCCGCGTATAACCTTGAACGCTTCTCTCCCTGGCAATTGGTGCATTTTCTGCAAGATTGTAATTTGGCCATGGAAAAAGGCGGCAAGTTGGTCCTGCGCTTTTTAAATGCCAACAACGCTGCCGTCCGTGAACAGGGACTCTGGTTGGATGAAGCCCATCAACGCCCGTATCCCGCTGTGTTGCTGGAAGTCTTGCTCAAACACTGTGGTTTTCAGCTCACGGAGGCCCTGACTGAAGAGGAGGGCTGGCAAGATGGCGTCATTGAAGCTTTTCTGAAGTTTCCCTCTGTGCCACTTTTAAATATGCCGGTCTCGACCCCTGCTTTTGCCGAACATTGGAAGAGCCAGCTCTTTTCGGTGAATATTCCCGAAGATGCCAAAGTTTTGCTGATTGGCCCACACATTCAAAATACCTGGTTGATGTACCGGGTTCAATGTGAACGCATGTTGGGGATTTCGCTCAACTTCTCAGAGATCACCCCCAAATTCAAGCCCAAAGCGGCCCATCAGATTCACTATAGCCGCAATATTCTCAGAACGCTCAATCAGCTCAAAGGGACTTTTGATGTGATTCTCTGGCAGGGTGTGCCTGAGACCCTTTTGCCACACGAATTGCAAAAGTTGTTGGTGCGCACCCGTCAATTGTTGACACCCGGCGGAGAATTGCATATTCAGACCTTGCAACTTGAGGCAGACAGCTCCCTGTTTTGGGAATGTCTGCTCAACCGCCGTCCCTATCCCGAATTGACCCCCTTCTTGCAGGAATGGGGCTTTGAGGTCAAAGCACAGCAAAAACGTGCCAATCACCACACCTATTGTTGCGCACCCACTCAAGCCACACCCGCTTTGGTTTCTCGACCGCTGGATCTGCCCGCTTTGGCGCAAAAAATTTATGCCCGCGCGGAAAAAACCTGGCAACCGGCCCATGGGGGCGAGTTGGCGCGTCAGGAAAGCGCCTCTCAATCTTTTGTCGTGCTGGATACCCTTTTGCAAGAAGTGCCTTCCGACTATTTGCCGCTCTTGCTGCGCCATCTCTTGCGGGTTCTCAAACCCGGTGGCGAAGTGCTTTTGCGCTTTGAAAACTACTCAGACAGCTTCTGGCAAAACAACCGTCTTTGCCGACCTTATCCCGAAAGAGTGGTCGACAAGGTCTTGCAAGAGAGTGGTTTGGTTCGCACCCAGGTCTGGGAACATGAAAACAGCCTGATTTGGTATGGCCGCAAATTGCAGGATTATCTGCCCAAGCCCCAAGACCCAGAGACGCTTTCAGTCCTGTGGCAGGGCGATCTGTTTAATTACCACAGCCTTTCCCTGGTCAATCGTCATCTGACTGCTGCCATGTTGCAACACGAACATTTTGAGTTGGAGGTCAAAACCTTCAGCAATGCCAGTTTTACCCCTGAACCTGACAGTGATTTTGCTGTGCTGGCCACCCATATTCACACCCCGTTGCCCGTCTCTCCTCAGGCGGTGGTCAGGCATCACTGGCCGCCGGATTTTGAGCCGCCCACTCAGCCGGGACACTGGGTCATGATTCAACCCTGGGAGTTTGGCTCGATTCCTGAGCGCTGGGTCTACAATATGAATAAATACCTCGACCAGCTCTGGGTGCCCAGCCATTTTGTGCGCGATTGTTATATTGAAAGTGGCCTGATTCCCGAAAAAGTGGTGGTGGTGCCCAATGGGGTCGATGCCAATCTCTACCATCCCAAAACCCCACCTCTGCGCCTTGAAACCAATAAAACCTTCAAGTTTCTCTTTGTGGGGGGCGGCATCTTACGCAAGGGCATTGACGTTCTTTTGCAGGCCTTTGTGGAGACCTTCAGTTCTGACGACAATGTCTCGCTGGTCTTAAAAGAGTTTGGCGCAGGGACTGTCTATGAGGCTTTGGATATCCCGACCTGGTTGGAGAGTTGCAAAGCGGCCAATCCCAAAATGCCCGAGATCTTACATTTGACCGAAGAGCTGTCTTTGGCTGAAATGCCTTCGCTTTACACCGCTTGTAATTGTCTGGTGCACCCCTACCGGGGTGAAGGGTTTGGCCTGCCGATCGCCGAAGCCATGGCTTCAGAGTTGCCCGTGATTGTGACCGGCTTTGGCGCTGCCCTCGATTTTTGTAACGATCAAAACGCCTATTTGATTCCTGCTGAGAAAAAACAATTCCCCGAAAAACAGGTTGACCAGACCCTGGCCACGGTTGACTATCCGTTTTGGGGCGAGCCGGATCTGGAGGCACTCAAAGCGCTCATGCGCCATGTCTACAATAATCGCAAAGAGGCCAAAGCCAAAGGTAAAAAAGCCCGCAAAACAATTGTGGGGGGCTTTAGTTGGGAATTGGCGGCCGAAATTGCGATCGCCAATTTGCGCGCTTTGCGCCTGCGCCCCGTCTTTCGCTTTCAGCGAACCCAGATTGTGGGGCAGGCCTTGGGAATTGCTTTCCAGGCTTTTGCCCGGCAAGAATACCCTAAAGCCATTGAAAAATTCCGCTATGCCCTGCAAGTGGATCCCTATCAGCCCGATGTGGCGTATAACCTCGGCGTGGCTTATATGATGGAGCAAGACTACGAATCGGCCTTGGGCTATCTCAGCCAGAGTCTGCGCGAAGGGGAGTGTACCGCGGATCTCTGTTATGCCATGGGCACGGTTTTGCGCCACCTGGGAGATTATGAAACCGCTGATGAATTCCACAACAAGGCCCGTGAATTGGATCCGGGCCTGTTTGCGGGGGCGGTTTAGCTTTTCTTGCGGCAAGGTCCTGGCTCGATTAAAGCCAGGGCCTTTGTTTTTTGCCATTAAAAAAGGCCAGAGCGAACTCTGGCCTTTGCCTGTTTGCAATCGTTTAGAAAGCAGCCACGCGATGGTTTACACCGAGACCGCCGTCATAAGCAACTACCTGGTTTTCTTCAGCAAACTTGATCATGGCGATCAGTTTCTTTTCCAGTTCAGCAGCCATTTTCTCTTGGTCTTCGATCGAAGCCATTTTGGTTTGGTTCATGAAGTAGGCATCTACCACGTTCCAAATCCAAATGCCGAGGATCGCAGCATAAACGACCAAGCCAATGGTTCCCACCATGCCAGCAGCACCAATGGCACCGGCTGGATTGGTCAAAGTACCTGCGACCAAAATACCAGCAATGACAGACCAGGCAATCCCGATCAATACGGGCGCGAAGAAGAAGAGCAAACCTTTCATCATATCGCCCATCAAGAATTGACCCAAGCCAGCAATGGGAATAGACAGAATCCAGAACCAGGATTCAATTTTCATTCCACCGAAGCCAGTGGCGGCAGCAACGGGAAGATTGTCGTTCAACAGAGCCATTTGGGGGTTTTCTGAGAGACGAATAACTTCCTCGGCGCTGGGGGCCACGGTGTCTTCAGCATGGACAGCAGCTGCCCAGACATTTGACTGGAAAGCAAATACCATGGTCAGAAGCACCATGAATGCAGCAATGCGTTTCAGCATACGCTTTCTCCTTTAGTAGTGATTAAAAGCAAACATATCCTATGATAAGGAAAAATACAAAAATGGCAACTACGCATAGCGTCAAGGTTATCAAAAACATCTAGCTGATACGTGTACCAGTTTTAAACATAGCAGATTGGCCAAAAAGCTCAGTAATCGCGCGCACAGACCCTTGGGCCGGGCCTTAAGATCAGTTATGATAAGTATCAAAGGCAAAAAAAATTGGACCGATCACGCATCCTTTGGACCTGATCGGGGTATAAGAATACTAAATGCATATTAAATCTGCCTTAAGAAAGGTGGCTCGGAGCGCTCATGTCCAATATTCGGTTTTCTCCAGCGATGGGACAGGTTGCGGATTATGTCCTCAATCACCCCACTGCCAGCCCGTTTAAAGCCAATAATATTTCTTTCCATATCGGGGGAACCTACCTCAACGACTTCTCCGACAAGGGAATTAAAAAATTTGTAGAAAAACACAACGACGATCTCAATTTCAAAGAAGTCGGTGCGTTTATTCAATCGGTGGCGGCCAATGCCCCGCAAATGGCAGGAGCCACCTTTAACCTTGCAGACAAAGAGTTGGGCCTCTACGAAAAAGACGAAGTCAAAGCCAGCCATATCAAAACCGGTTTTACGCTCGAAACCCAGTCGGGCAATTTGCCGGCCCAGGGTGTCGTCTTTTTTGATGCCAGCAAAGCCACCTTTCCTTTGCTCGATGCTGAAAAACTGATCAAGACCTCTGAGCAAAAACTCAAAGAAGCCAACAAAGGCCTCGAAAAAGCCCAAGACAAAGTCGAAGATGCCCAGTATCTGCGCCAACGTCTGGTGGATTTCTTGGGCAAGAATTCACCCAAAGATTTGGCTGAGAAACAGTCTTTGGTCAGCTCGCTCGAAGGCACTATCAAAGACCTCAAACTTGAAAAAACCGAGTACGGCCAAGAGCTGAGTAAACTCGAAGAAGAGCACAACAACCAAACGCCGAATCCACCCTCTGGATTGACCCAAGAAGCCCGTTGGCAGCGTATGACCCAGCTCAAACGCGCCATTCGTGGTCTCGACATGGAGATCAAAGAGAGCGAAAAATCGGTGGCCGGTGCCAAAAAAGAGATCTCTGAAAAACAGGGCCCACTGAGCTTTATGGGCATTGGCAACAGCCTGTCTGAATTGCACGAGCGCAATCAAAATCTGGCCAAAGCCCAAGAGGGTCTGCAAAGTGCCCGCCAAAACGTGGATCAGGCCAAGCAACAGCTTGATGCGGCCAAAGCCTTGCGTGAGCGCATTTTGCGCGGTGAAGGCATTGGTGGCACGCAACCGGCCCAGCCCAAACCGCCTGAGCCAGCCCCCGTGCAGCCCAAACCGCCCGAACCTGCGCCTGTGGCCCAAGAGCCCACGCCGGCCCCTGCTCAACCTACCCCACCGGCTCCGAAACCGCCCGTGGTCGATGAGCCGATCGCCAAGCCGCCTGTGGACGAAGACATTCTGCCTCCTGCGCCGACTCCTGCTCAGCCAGCGCCTGCCCAACCGGCGCCTGCCCAACCGGCGCCTGCCCAACCGGCGCCTGCCCAACCGGCGCAACCTCAACCCGCGCCTGTGGCTCAAGAGCCCACACCAGCACCTGTGCAGCCAGCACCGGCCCAGCCTGCGCCAGCTCAGCCACCGGCAATGCCCTCTCAGCCCACGGCGGTCTATGAGGAGTCGTTTATTCCCGGCAACCGCCATAATCCCTTGGTTTCCGATGATTATGGCGTGAGTGGCCCGGCTCCCAAGCCGCCGACCCCAGCTCCTGCTCAGCCCGCACCTGCTCCGGCCCAACCGGCCCCAGCACAACCAGTGCAGCAGCAACCAGCTCCGGTTCAGCCAGCACCTGCGCAACCCGCGCCCGCGCAGCCGACCCCGGCTCCTGCCCAGCCCGCTCCGGTGCAGGGCGTGACGCCGATTGACTCGGTCAGCAAAATTCTTTACACGGTCAAAAAAGGCGATACCCTCTCCTCAATTGCCCGGACTGAATTGGGCAATTGGAAGCGCTGGCCCGAAATTGCCCAGATGAACCGCCCGGTGATTGGCTCGACCAATACCCACTGGATTTATCCCGGCCAAGTATTGACGTTGCCCCCGCTGCAACTCAAGCCGCGCCCGACCAATTAGGGTTTAAAACCACTCAGAGACAGCCTCCGCAAGGGGGCTGTTTTTATTTGTGATAATTTTCTCGCAGCGTGGGTAAATTAAACAGTATCAAGGGCCAAGGCAGTGTCTTTCTGAGTATCTCCTTTTGGAAAGGACATTTGCTCATGAATCACATGCCTGTGGATGCTTTCAGTGGCTTTATGCCCCATGGACATTGTTTTTTTTGGAACCCAGCTTTGCTGGTCTTGCACGTGGGGTCAGATCTCTTGATTGCCCTGGCCTATTATTCGATTCCGCTGTCACTGTTGAATTTGGTGTATCGGCGTCGCGATACCGGTTTCACCTGGATTTTTGTCTTGTTTAGCCTGTTTATCTTTGCCTGTGGCACTTCCCATATTATGAGCCTGATCAATATCTGGCAGGCCTGGTATTGGTTAGAGGGATTTGTCAAACTCTTCACAGCAGGGATTTCGGTTGTCACTGCTTTGCTGCTTTGGCCCTTGATTCCAAAGTTATTGGCCATGCCGAGCCTACAAAGTTTGCTCTTGCTCAATCAAAATCTGGAAGCTGAGATCCGTGAACGAAAGGCCGCAGAGACAGCCTTAAAAGAACTCAATGCTGAGCTGGAAATGCGGGTTTCAGAACGCACCCATGCCCTGGCCCAATTTAACAGCCAATTATTGCAAGAGAATCAAGAACGAATCTTGGCTGAACGGACCTTGGCCAAACAAACCCAGGCTTTAAAACGCTCGAATCAAGACCTGGAACAATTCGCCTCGGTGGTTTCCCATGATTTGCGCGAGCCATTGCGGGCCATTCAGGGCTTTACCCAATTGCTGGCTCAGCGTTATCAAGGACAACTTGATGCCAAAGCCGATCAATACATTTTGCATATTGTCGAAGGTACCAAACGTATGAATGGGCTGATCAATGCCATTCTGAGCTATTCCCGTGTCGGTTTTCAGGCTCCCACTTGGGTGTCGGTTGAGCTTCAGCAGATTCTGGCTGAGGTCAGCAAAACAGCGTCTTTTGCCTTTGCTTCCCAAGCCCCCGAGATTTCTTTCACGGATTTACCTGTGATTCAAGGCAACCCCATTTTGCTCAAACAATTGTTTCAAAATTTGATCAGCAATGGACTTAAGTTTAACCAGTCTGTTCCGCCTCGGGTCGAAATCACAGCCCGCCAAGAGCCCGATGGCTGGCTTGTGCTGGTGAACGACAATGGGATTGGCATTCCCCAAAAATACCTGAGTCGGATTTTTGCTGTTTTTCAGCGCTTACATACCCACGAAGCCTATCCTGGCGATGGCATCGGTTTGGCTATTTGTCAAAAAATCATGGAGCAATCCGGCGGAAAAATCTGGGTCGAATCGCAAGAAGACCAAGGCAGTACTTTTTATCTCTTTTTTCCAGCTCGAAGCAGTGCCAGTGTCAGCGCTGAGCCTCTGGTTTTGCCGGCCGATTCACCGGCCTAATTCACCAGCCTAAATTAAGGGGTTCTCTTTTTTGCTTTGTACATCGCTTGATCTGCTGCTTCCAGGATGGTTTCCACTTTGGCCGTGGCGGGCGGGTTAAAAATCACGCCCAGACTCACGCTGATCGGCAGGCTTAAGGCCTCAATCTCAAAGGGGGTGTCAAATTGTGCCTCAATCCGGGCTTGAATCAGGACCAAATCTTTTTCGGATGAGAGCCCGGTCAATAAAATACAAAATTCATCTCCCCCCAGCCGGGCCACTGTGTCCATTGGGCGCAAGCACTGGGACAATCTTTGCCCAATTTGCAGCAAAAGGGCATCCCCTGTTTTGTGGCCATATTGATCGTTCACCTCTTTAAAATCATCGACATCCAAAAAGAAAAAAGCCAGCAGAAATTGGGGGTCGCGTTTTTTCTGGGCCAAGGCCTGTTGCAGGCGTTCGAGTAAAAGGCTGCGGTTGGGCAGGTGGGTGAGCGCGTCGTACAGAGCCATGTGATGCAGTTGCCGCAGCAGGCGTTTGCGTTCAATTGCGTAATAGAGGGAGTGGCTGAGGTATTCCCAATCAAAATGGCCTTTGACCCAATAATCCTGAGCCCCAAAATGAATGGCCTGTAGGGCCGTATCGGGATTATCATGTCCGGTCAAGACAATCACAGGCAGAGAGGGGCTGCAGGCTTGGATCGCCTCCAAGGTTTCCAGTCCCTGGCTGTCGGGGAGCGACAAATCCAGGAGAATAATGTCAAAAACTTCTGTGCCCAAACAGGCTTGGCCTTGGGCCAAATTCTGAACAGGCACCACAGAAATTGGCCATTGTCTCTGCTCGGCTAACATCTCCGTGACCAAAGCAGCATCCAAGGTATTGTCTTCGATCAACAAGACCCGAATTGGTTTTGCTGGGGCCGAACGGGCAGTGGGTTTCGGTTTTGAGACTTTCATAAACGGGTCCTTTTTAACCATTTAAAATCTTGCTCGGCATTTAAACGCAGACGAC
Source organism: Candidatus Sericytochromatia bacterium (assembly GCA_050248915.1). GTDB lineage: Bacteria > Cyanobacteriota > Sericytochromatia > UBA7694 > UBA7694. The sequence continues at coordinate 4,666 of JBFWRL010000001.1, read as the reverse complement.
AGGGAAACAAGATGCCGACACAGGTCCCTTTGTTTTCTTGGCTGGCAAGGTGGATCGCACCCTGGTGTTGAAAAAGAATACGCAGCAGGTTGGATAGCCCTAGCCCACGGCCCCGCTCTTTGGTGGTAAAAAAGGGATCAAAGATTTTTTGTAAGGTCGGGCCATCCATGCCACATCCGGCATCACAGACCTCCAAATATATATACGGGCCCTCAGATAATTTCTTCTGTGCAAAACAGGCACAGAGATAGTCTGTTTCCGCATAAATGGTGCCCGCTTGAATCTGAATCAGGCTGTCTTTCTCGCCAACGGCCTCCAGGGCATTTAACACCAATTGCTGGATCAATTCTGAGAGATGCCCCTGCTCGCCATCCACCCAAGCACTCTCGCGCTCCAATACACAGCGAATGCGCCCTGCGGCAGGGTAATGGGGGCTCAGGCGTTCGAGCACCTTTTCGACCAAATTGCCGAGGTTCAGCCGTTGGGTTTGTTGGGGCTTGTCGCTGTAGCTGTGGAGGTGGGAAAGCAGAGAACGTTGGTAATCGAGCACGTGATCCATTTGGGTCAGATAATAATGGACTTTGCTGTCTGCGGCCACCTGTTGTTTGGCCAAGCGGTTGTGGGCACTCATCAGTCTCAGCGAATTCTCCAAGTCTTTGGCAAGTATTTTGGAAAATTGGTGTAAAGAATCAAGTTTGCGCATAAATTCAAGTTGTGATTGTAATTGCTTGCGTTCGATCGCATGGTGAATGGTGCGCATTAAAAGGCCTTTTTCAAGCGCAGATTTGGGCAAATAGTCCTGGGCACCCAATTGCATTGCACGAATACCAATACCCTCATCTTCCTGGCCGGTTAAAACCACCACGGGCAGATGGGAGGCCGCTTCAATGACACTGTTCAATGTGTCCAAGCCTTGGCTGTCGGTCAGCGATAAATCCAGCAGGATTATTTCGCAGCGTTCCTGGTGCAAATAATTCAACCCTTCGGTCAGGGTGTTTTTCCAGATCAATTCAAAACAAAATGTATCAATCTGGTCCAGGGTTTCTGCCAAAAAAAAGGCATCCACTGAGTGATCTTCGATCAGCAGAATGCGTTTGGGCTCTGTGTCTTGTAGCAGCAAGGCCTCTGTCAGTACCGGCGTGTTTCCCATTTTTTCACTCGAACTCCAGTCAGCTAGTACCTCAATTATGTGGATTTATTTCAGCTCTGGACCAATATAAACTGTAAATTAATTGTCAATGCAATGATTTTTAATCTTGCTTAATAACTCTTAACAAATTGCCCGTTAAACAAGTGTTCCCAGGCCGTTAACGAAGCGCTCATTAAGCTTTTGTGCTGCTGGCGTTAATCTGACTTGAGAAGATTGCTTTAAAAGGAGTTATCAATGATGTCTTTGCGTTATTTTGGTTTTTCGCTGTTCTTGGCTGGGGTCTTTTCTTGGGGCTGGACCCTGATTGAGCCTTGGCTATTTCCGGCTTCCGAGGCCCGCACCCAGGTTGAATTGGGCTCGGTTCAGCCCGCCACGATTATTCAGCCCCAAGCCCAGGTTTTGATTACAGGGGCGGTCAAGACCCCTGGTATTTACCGCGTGCCCAAAGGCCTCTTGGTCTATGATTTAATCCAGCGGGCGGGCGGTCTCACCCCCGATGCCGACGTTGCTCCTGGTTTATTGGCAAAAGCGCTGCCCGATGGCGGAGAGGTGCATATTCCCAGGGCTTTGGCCAATGTCGGTGCTCACAACCGGGCGTCTGAACCTTCCTCTGCTGAATCCGGTTCCGGCGATGACAAAACAGTCTCCAGCCGCAACAAAAGCAAGAAAAACAAAAAAAAGGGCCCCCTGACTCCGATCACCCTCAATACTGCTACGGTCGCCCAGCTGGACACCCTGCCCGGCGTGGGGCCCAAGTTGGCTGCACGAATCGTGGCCTATCGCCAAGCAAACGGGCCCTTTGCCCGGATCGAAGACCTGCGCAAGGTCTCTGGCATGGGGGGCAAACGTTTTGAAGATATCAAGGGCTACCTGCGATGAACCCGCGTTTGCTCTTGCCGCTTCTGGCTTTTGCCGGAGGCATTGGCCTCTCCGCTTGGCCGCTGCAGGCCCAGGTGCTCACTCTCTTGGCCCCCGGTGTACTTTTGCCGGCCTTTTTACACAAACGCCGGATGGCCTTGCAGCTTTTGTTGCTCTGTTTGCTCTCAGCCGGACTGGGGCTCACTTGGGCCTTGTTGCGCGCGCCCCGTCCTGAGCGCAGCGATGTGGTGCATTTGGCGAGTTTGGCGACGTGCAAACGCTGCGAATTGATCGGCCGGGTGCAATCTGTTCAGGTCGGTGAGCGGGGGTTTAAATTGCGTCTCAAGGCCGAAAGCCTGAAAAAACAGGGAGTTGTGCACCGGGTTTCGGGGCTCGTGCAGGTCAATTTACCCCAGGATCTCTCTGCTCATCCCTCTGTTGATTCCTCGCGGCCCCCCAGCGGGGCGCAGGTTAAACTGCTTGGTCATTTGAGCCAGCCCCTGCCCGCCCTGAATTTTGGCGCTTTTTCTTACCGCGATTATTTGGCCCGGCAGGGTGTTTTTGCACAGTTTCAGGCCCGTCAATGGATGCTTGTGCAGGCCCCCTCTGATTGGGCGCTTGGGCGTGGCATTGAGCGTGTGCGCAGTCGGGTTTTTTCGGCTTTTGCCCAGGTTTTGCCAACAGAGACGGCCGCTTTATTGGGTTCTTTGGTCTTGGGAGAGCAAGAAGCCCCCGTCTCTGAGCGTATTCAGACCCTCTTTCAAAAGGCCGGTTTGCAGCATGTGCTGGCTGTTTCGGGCTTTCAGGTTCAGCTTTTGCTCTTGGCTTGGCTGGGGCTGGCCCGGTTTTTGCGCTTGCCCCGTTGGGCGGCTGCGGCTTCCGGCGCGATGGTGACTCTTTTTTATGTTGCGTTGACGGGTTTTTCGGCTTCGGTGTTGCGGGCAGGCATGGTGGCCTGTTTGGGTCTGGTGGCCTGGGCCTGTTTTCGCCGCATTCACGCCTTGCAGGCCCTGCTGGTGGGCGGTTGGCTGCTTTTGTTGTGGCGCCCAGGTTTGCTCTTCGAAGCGGGTTTTCAATTTTCGTTTTTGGCCACAGCGGGCCTGATTTGGGGGGCGACTTGGCTGGCTCAGCAGCTCGATTTTTTGCCCCTGCCTTTGGCCACCTGTTTGGGCGCTTTGCTGGCCGCCCAGCTCTGGGTCTTGCCCGTGCAACTCTACCATTTTGGCGCAGTCTCGCTGCTGGTGATTCCCGCCAATCTCTGGGCCACACTCTTTGTCTCCCTTTTAACCTGGATGACCCTGGCGGGCATGTTCCTGGCGCTCTGTTCGGGGTCTCTCTGGGCCTGGGGCGCGCCATTGCTGCGTGGGGTCTGTGATGTCTTTGTGGCTGGTGTGGCCTGGCTGGCGGCTTTGCCGATTCCGGCCCTGGAAGGGCTGTTTTTAAGCGGAATGCAGGTGGCGCTGGCTTTGTTGGTTTTGGTGAGCCTGCCGCTCTGGAACCAATGGTATTTGCTCTCTCCAGGGCTGTTGCGCAGCAAAGGCGCTCTGCTTGCAGGCGTTTTACTCACACTCCCTTTGCTCAGCGGCGCCAGCGTTTTGCAGCAGCGCCTGACCTGCCCCTTGCGGGTGACCTATCTCTATGTCGGCCAAGGGGACGCGATTTTGGTTGAGGCACCGGGCCACACCCTGTTGATCGATGCCGGCCCCCGCCAAGTGCAGGCAGATCGGGTTTGGGATGCGGGCAGCCAGTATATTTTGCCCTATTTGCGCCGCCGGGGCATTGGCACCATCGATACCGCTGTGATTTCTCATGCGCACCTCGATCACTATGGCGGCTTCTCAGGGGTGCTGGCAGAGATCCCGATTCGGACCTTCTTTGTGCCTGCCCAGAGCCCGGTGGGGGGCAGTTATTTGGAATTATTGCGTCGGATTCAGCTCAAGGGCAGTGTGCTCAAGTCTCCGCGCCAGGGCGAGCGTTTGGCTTTGGGCCCCGATCTCAATCTGACCTTTTGGCAGGGGCTGGCAGAGGCGGGCCACAGCCATTTGGGTGAAGAGGGCCCGGAGGAGAATATCAACAACCAGTCGCTGGTGGTGCAGCTTCAGCACCGCCAACTGCGCTTTCTCTTTGCCGGAGACATTGAAGCAGAGGCGGAGCAAGCTCTTTTGGCCCAAGTCGGTGGCCAGCTCAAGGCTGATATCTTTAAAATTCCCCACCACGGCAGCGATACCTCTTCTGGGGAGGCTTTTTTGCAGGCCGTGATGCCGCGCGAGGCGATTGTCTCTGCGGGGGTGGCCAATCGCTTTAAACACCCCTATACCGATATTCTGGACCGCTACAAGCAGCTTGGCAGCCGGGTCTGGCGGACTGATCAGCAGGGGGCGATTTGTGTCTGCAGCCAGGGGGGGCGTTATACGATCAGCTCGGTTCAGTGAGGTCTCTTCTGAAAATTGAGCGTATTCTGATCGTCATCAACAAGCACCACAGAAATTTCTTGACGCATTTTCTGAAACTCGACTTCAGGTGATACATCACTTTATGCTGTTTTTTCGAAGATTTCTAGAAAAATTAACAATCCGTTACATTTCAAAAATAGGGTCAAATTTCTAAAATATTACATTTTGTAGATTCTCTAAAAGGCTCTAAACACAATTGTTTCAG